>JABFRZ010000580.1 GCA_013140785.1 Planctomycetota bacterium
GCGCTCGCGCCCACCCGTGCGGGTCGCTTCGCGGGCGTGGACGGCCTGACGCGCGCGCGCGACGTCGCGGGCGTCGCCGGCGCGTGGATCGAGGAGCCCGGGCGCGAGCTGGGCTCCCCGGAGATCGAGACCCGCCCGCTCGGCTTCCTGTGGGCCGAGGCCCCGGACCAGAGCGAGCTCGAGCAACGCCTGCGCGCCGCGCGCGCCGCGCTGGAGGTACGCGTCGCATGCCGTCAAAGAGTGGCCTGAGCTCCCCCACCGTCCGGGCCGTCACGCCCGAGAGCATCCGCGGCCCCGCGGAGCTGCGCGCGCTCTCCCTCCCCGAGCTCGCGCGCTTCGCCGAGGACGTGCGCCGCTTCCTGCTCGCCAACATCTCCCAGACCGGCGGCCACATCGGCGCCAACCTGGGCACGGTCGAGCTCACGCTCGCGCTGCACCGCGTGTTCGAATCGCCGCGCGACGCGCTCGTGTTCGACACCGGGCACCAGGGCTACACGCACAAGATCGTCACGGGGCGCGCGGGGCGCTTCCCGACGCTCAACACCTACGGCGGGCTCAACCGCTTCCTGTCGCGGGCGGAGAGCGTCCACGACCCGATCGAGGCCTCGCACGCCGGCACCTCGATCTCGATCGCGCTCGGGTTGGCGCTGGCGAAGAAGCTCGACGGCGACGACGCGCGCGTGGTGGCGGTGATCGGCGACGGCAGCCTGGCCGAGGGCTTGGCCTTCGAGGGCCTGAACCACGCCGCAGTCGAGCGCAGCGGGCTCGTCTTGGTGCTGAACGACAACGGCTACGCGATCTCGCCCGGCTTCGGCGCGCTGCACGAAGCCCTGCGAGACGGGCGCGCGCGCGCGTTCTTCGAGGCCCTCGGACTCGAGTACGTCGGACCGGTCGATGGCCACGACCTGGGCGCGCTGATCCCGGCGCTGGAGCGCGCCAAGGCGTCCACCAAGCTAGCCGTGGTGCACGCACGCACGGTCAAGGGCAGCGGCTGGGCCCCGGCCGATCGCCATCCCTTCCGCGCGCACTTCTCGTTCGCCTTCGACCCGCTCACGGGCGAGGCGAAGAGCGGCCCACCGCCGCGCGCCTACCCGGACATCGTGGCCGCGGTGCTGGCCGACGAGATGGAGCGCGACGAGCAGCTCGTGTGCATCACGCCCTCGACGCTCTACGCCACCGGTCTGGCGCCGATCTTCGCGCGCCACCCGGAGCGTTGCTTCGATCCCGGCATGGAGGAGCAGCACGCGCTGACCCTGGCGACCGGCCTCGCGCTGGGCGGCAAGAAGCCGGTGGTCGCCTACCAGTCGACCTTCTTCCAGCGCGGCTTCGACCAGCTCGTGCACGACCTGTGCTTCCTGGCGCAGCCCGTGCTGCTCTTGCTGTACCGCAGCGGCTTCGCCGGCTACGACAACCCGACGCACCACGGGATCTACGACCTCGCCTACCTGCGCGGCGTCCCGAACCTGCGCCTGTGCTACCCGAAGGATCGCTTCGAGGCCGAGCGCATGGTGCGTGACGAGCTGCGCGCGCTGGCCGGCCCCACCGCGATCCTGATGCCCTACGGGCCGGCTGAGGAGATCGACGAGAGCGTGCGGCTCGAGGCACCCGAGTCGTTCGCGCTGCCCGAGGTGGACTACGTCGGACGCGAGCTCGTGCTCTTGACCGTCGGCAATCGCTACCGCGCGGCGCTGGAGGCGGTCGAAACGCTGCGCGCGCGCGGCGTCGATGCCGGGCTGGTCAACCTGCGCTACCTGAAGCCGCTACCGGAGGCCTTCCTGGCCGCGGAGCTGCGCGGCGCGAAGCGCGTCGTGACGCTGGAGGAGGGCGTGCTCGAGGGCGGCGTCGGCAGCGCGCTGTGCGCGCTGGCGCTGGATCACTCGCTCCAGGCCGAGTGGCTGCGCATCGGCCTGCCGTGTGTCTTCGTCGAGCCCGGCTCGAACAGCGAACTCGCGCGCGCCTACCGCCTGGACGCGCCGGGCGTGCTCGAGCGCATCCACGCGCGCTGGCCGGAGCTCGCGTGACACGCCTGGCCGGCAAGGTCGCGCTCGTGACCGGTGCCGCGCGCGGCATCGGCGCGGCCATTGCCCGGGCCTATGCGCGCGAGGGCGCGCGCGTCGTCGTCACCTACTGCACGCACCGCGCCGAGGCCCTCGCCCTGGCGCGCGAGCTCCCGGATTCGCTCGCGCTCGAGCTCGACCTGCGCCGCGCCGGCGACGTGCGCGGCGCCGTGCAAGCGGCCATCGAGCACTTCGGCCAGCTGGACGTGCTCGTCAACAATGCCGGTTGGCTGCAGCAGAAGGACTTCTTCGAGATCAGCGAGGAGGACTTCGCGCATGCGCTCGACGTCAACCTGAAGGGCCCGTTCCTCGCGACGCAGGCCGCTGGACGCCACTTCCGCGAGCGCAAGCGCGGCTGCATCCTCAACGTGGCCTCGATCGGTGGCCAGCTCGGCGGCCCGAAGGCGCCGCACTACGCCGCCGCCAAGGCCGCGCTGATGGCCTTCACGAAGTCTAGCGCGCGCCTGCTCGCGCCCTTCGGCGCACGCGCCAACGCCATCGCGCCGGGCCTGGTGCGCACCGAGATGATCGCGGGCGTGCTCGCGCGCGACGGCGAGCACAACCTGGTGCGCGAGATCCCGCTCGGCCGCATCGGCGAGCCCGCGGACGTGGCGCACGCGGCGGTGTACCTCGCCTCCGACGAGAGCGCCTACGTCACCGGCCAGGTGCTGTCCGTCAACGGCGGGCAGTGGATGGGCTGACGCGCGTTGCTCGACTTCCAAAGAAACAGCCGCCTGGTTCTTCCCTGACCAGGCCCGCCTCCGCGGGCAAGCGGCTCAGAGCGTGTCGGAAAAAGCGCGTTGCGAGGCGAAGCGGGCGGCGCGGAGGCGAGGAAGGCGACAGCGAGGCGGCGCAGGCGGCCTCTGTGGCCGCCGAGCACGTCTCGCCGAGCCTGACGAAGC
>JABFRZ010000686.1 GCA_013140785.1 Planctomycetota bacterium
AGCTGGCGACCGCTCGCGAGCAGCGCGGCGCGCACGGTGCCGAGCATCGCGATGGCCGTGAACTTCGGGCTCTCGCGCAGTCCGGCGAGGGCCCACATGTGTCTGGCAGCCGCCTTCATCGCGACGGCCCTGAGCCAACCGAAGCGTTCGTGGCGGATGTCGGCGACCAGCGAATCGAGCGCGCGGCGAGCCGCTCCCGCGCCGCGTCGAAAGACCACCTCGGGCGCCTGCGCGCCGTTCTCGATCTGGAGGTAGCTCTGCAGCACCTGCATCAAGGCCGTGGGATCCTCGCGCCAGCGCGGCCGACCGAGGTCGATCTCGCCGACACCGCGCATCCCGTACTTCGCGAGGAAGGCCTCGATCGCCGCCTGCACCGAGGCGGGCAGCTCCTGGGCGAGACAACGGCGAGCCAGGGCGCTCGCCTCCGTCGTGCGGAAGAGCTCGGCAGCACCCGGAGCGCCGTGCACGACCCGCGCGACGTTCCACAGGGCGAGATCCATCTCCGTCGTGACGTTGTGCGGCAGTCCGCGCGTCATCTCGAGCACTCGCGCCTGACTCTCGGGCGCAGAGCCCGCCAGGAGCTGCAGCCAGCGCAGGCTCGCCAGGCCGCTGCCGAAACCCGGCACCAGCAGCGGCAAGCCCGTGCGCGGAAGCCAAGCAAACACCTCCTCCAGGAGGGCGACGCGCTCGCCCAGCGTGACGGAGGCCGCGCACCTCTGCTCGAAGGCCTTGATGCTCGCCGCGAGCCGGCGCTGGATGCGCGCGCGGCCCCGGTCCGGCCAGCAGAGGTCGAAGGTCAGGTTGCCCAGCGCGCGGCAGAGCAGCCAGAGGAAGCCCGGCGAAGGCCAACGCAGGCGCCCCGCCGCCGCGAGCGGTCCGGGCTCCGACAGGGCGTCGGCCAGGGCCTCGCCCGTCGTGGGTTCGATCGTCCTCAGGACGGCGTGGATGCGCTCGCGCAGCCGCGCATGGCGCGCCACGGTGCTGATGTCGAGGAAGACACGCTCACCCGCGATCACGACGATGGGCTGGCCACCGGCCGAGAACGGGGCCCCGAGCGAGGCCAGCGCTCTCGGCAGCACGCAGCGGAACACGTCCTGTCCGAGCGGCGTGATCGGATCGAGCACGCCCTGGAGCGCGCCGAACGAGACCAGCACGCGCAGTCCGTCGCGCAGCAGCCCATCCGGCAGCGGGAAGATAGTGGTGATCGCCCGCGACTGCAACAGGTGGAAGCGGCCACCGGCGCGCGCCCACTCGACGTCCTGTGGGCAGCCGAACAGCTCTGCCGCGCGCGCGCCGAGACGCGCGAGTTCCAGCACCTCCGCGTCCGTCAACGCGACCCGCTCGGACGCATCCTCGTGCACCTCGACGGTGCCCCCTTCGCGACGCGGGCGTAGCGCCACCGCCTTTGCGCCGATCCGGCGCTCGAGCACGCGCCCCGCCGGCAGCTCGACGCGGAAGTGATCGGGCTCGACACGCCCCGACACGAGGGCCTCGCCGAGCCCGAGCGAGGCGTCGATGACGGTCTCCGCGCGCTTGCCTGTCAAAGGGTTCGCGGTGAACAACACGCCCGAGACCTCGCTCGCGATCAGTTGCTGGACCACGACGGCCAGCGCCGCGTTCCGATGCGGGACGGCGTTCCGCGCGCGGTAGGCGAGCGCGCGCGCCGTCCACAGACTGCTCCAGCACTGCACGACGGCGCGCGACAGCGCCGATTCGCCGACCACGTTGAGCAGCGTGTCGTGCTGGCCGGCGAAGGAGAGCCCCGGCAGATCCTCGGTGGTGGCCGAAGAGCGCACCGCGACCGGCGGCCGCCCCAGCGCAGCGTATGCGTCGCACACGGCGTCGGCCAGCTCGCTCGACGGCTGCTTCTCCTCGAAGAGCGCGCGGATCGACGCGGAGGCCGCTTCGAGCGCGCTCTGGTCCTCGCCGCGCGCGCCATCGGCCAGGCGGAGGATGCGCTCCTCGAGCTCATTGTCCGCAACGAAGCCGCGGTAGGCGCGCGTGGTGAGGATGAACCCCTGCGGAACGGAGAACCCGGCGCGAGCGAGCCGCGCGAGATTCACACCCTTGCCGCCGCCGGCCTCCAGCGAGACCTCGCCGTCGAGCGCGAGGATCAAGGCCGTCATCGGTCCCCATACCGTGCGCGGGCCGGGGTGGGCACGCCCGGCGCGCTCGCCGCCGAGCGCAGTCGTGCGACGCAACCCGCGGCGCTTTCCCTTCGTCGCCGCGATTGCGCGCGGTGGCCCGCGAAGGCCATCTCGGCTGGGCCACGCGCGTGGATCGGCATGCGCCGATTCTAGCGGTGTGCGGATCCGCCCGACCCACTCGTCACGGCGAGAGCTCGTGGCCGAGGGTTCGCCCGAATCCGCATTCGGCGGTGTAGCCCGCGCTTCCAAAGAAACAGCCGCCTGGTTCTTCCCTGACCAGGCCCGCCTCCGGCGGGCAAGTGGCTCAACGATGCCCCTGAGGCTGCTGGCGCTCACGCTCGCGGAGGCCTGCGGCGAGCGCCCAGACGGGCGTTGGGGGGTTTCTGCCCTGCCGGCCGAGCTCGATCTGCTGGTGCGCGAGCGCATCGAGCTCGCCCTCGCCGATTGCGAGAAGGAACAGGACGGGGCGCTGCTCGAACTCGCCAGGTGCTATCAGGCGAACGCGCTCGGCGAGCTGGCCGCGCGCCTCTACGAACGCTGCCTGGTGGCCTTCTCCTGCAAGGGCCGCGGCTTCTGTCCCTCGTGCTGCGGCCGGCGCATGGCGGATACGGCCATGCACCTCGCCGACGAGGTGCTGCCCGCGGTCCCGATCCGCCGTCAAGTGCTCTCCTTCCCGTTTCGCGCGCGGGCATCACGGCCGGCCGCTCGGGCGCGGTCGTCGTAGCGCAGCGCTTCGGGAGTGCGCTCAACCTGAACCTGCACTTCCATGCCCTCGTGCTCGACGGGGTCTACGCGAGCGCGAGCCCGCT
>JABFRZ010000669.1 GCA_013140785.1 Planctomycetota bacterium
CGTCCCGTGCGCGGCGGCATCCCTAGAACGGAGCTCGTGCGCAGACTGGCCGAGGGCGGCGAACGCCACGTGCTGGTGCGCTTCCAGCGCGCGCCGTCGGCACACGAGCAGGAGCTGTGGCGCGCGGCCGGCGTCGAGCTCGGCCACGCGCTCGGCGCGGGCGCGTTCTTCGCTCGAGTCGATCCCGGCGCGCTCGCGGGCCGGGCCGAGCGCCTGGGCGGGCTGATCGACGTGCGCGAGCTCGCGCTCGAGCGGAAGCTGCACCCGACGCTGCTCGCGGGCGAGACGCCCTCCTGGACGGTGGTATCGCTGGACGAGCGCGGCGAGCCGACCGTGGCGGTGTACGTGCTGCTGCAGGAGGACGTCGCGCTCGAGCGCGGCGATGCCTTGCTGCGCGAGCTCGGCGGCAGCTCGTTCGACCTGCTCGAGAGCCTCAACGGCATCGTCGCGTTCGTGCCACGCTCGCGCCTCCAGGCCCTGGCCACGTCCGACCTGGTGGCGTGGGTCGAGCCCGCGATGCCGAAGATGGACAGCGTCTCGATGCCGGCCGCAGCAGCGCCGCTCAACGACTCCAACCGCGCCCTGACGCAGGCCAACACGCTGCAAGGCGCGCCCTACAACCTCGACGGCAGCGGCGTGAGCGTGATGGTCTACGACGGCGGCACCGCGCGCGCGACGCACGCCGACTTCGGCGGCCGCGTGACGGTGCGCGACGCCTCCGGGATGATCGACCACGCGACGCACGTCTCGGGCACGGTCGGCGGCAGCGGAGCCTCGTCCGGCGGGACTTTCCGCGGCATGGCGCCCGGCGTGACGATCGAGTCCTACGGCTTCGAGTACGACGGCATCGGGATCTTCCTGTTCACCAACCCGGGCGACTTCGAGGACGACTACGACGAGGCCATCAACGTCTTCGGCGCGGACCTCGCCAACAATTCGATCGGCACGAACACCGAGCCGAATGGTTTCTTCTGTCACCTGCAGGGCGACTACGGGGTCATGTGCTCGCTGATCGACGGCGTCGTGCGCGGCTCGCTCGGCGCGCCGATTCGCGTCCTGTGGGCCAACGGCAACGAGCGCCAGGGCTCGCGCTGCGACGTCGAGGGCTTCGGCGACTACTACAGCGCCGCGCCGCCGGCGACCGCCAAGAACCACATCACGGTGGGGGCGTTGAACTCGAACGACGACTCCATGACGAGCTTCTCGAGCTGGGGCCCGACCGACGACGGGCGCCTGAAGCCCGACATCAGCGCGCCGGGCTGCCAGGCGGGCGGCGACGGCGGCGTGACCTCGCCCACCGCCGCGAGCGACGTCTCCACGGCCGCGTTCTGCGGCACCTCGATGGCCTCGCCGACGACGTGCGGCCTTTCGGCGCTGATCCTCGAGGACTGGCGCGTCCAGTTCGGCGCGCCCGATCCGCTCAACTCGACCCTCAAGGTCCTGCTCGCGCACACGGCGGTCGATCTCGGCAACGTCGGGCCCGACTTCCAGACCGGCTACGGCTCGGTGCGCGCGCAGGCCTGCGTCGACTTCATGCGCCTCGGCCAGTTCGTCGAGGACACGCTGGCCGAGACCGGGGCCTACCTGCGCTGGACCGTGAGCGTCGCGCCCGCCACGAGCGTGCTGCGCCTGACGCTCGCCTGGGACGACGCGCCGGCACTCCCGAACGTGCTCGGCTCGCTGGTCAACGACCTCGACCTGTTCGTGCGCGATCCGCTGGGCAACCGTCACCACGTTTGGACGCTCGATCCGGCCAACCCCTCGGCCGCGGCCGTGCGCACACAGGTCGATCGGCGCAACAACATCGAGCAAGTGCTGGTGAACTCGCCGATCGCGGGCACCTGGACGGTCGAGCTGCGCGGCCACGACGTGCCGGAGGGCCCGCAGCTCTTCTCGCTGGCTTCGTCGCACGCGTTCACGGCCGTGCCGCACGTGCGCATCTCGTTCCCGAGCGCGCTGCCGAGCGTGCTCACCCCCGGCGTGACCACGCCCGTGATCGCGCGCATCGTGGGCGTGAGCGACACGCTGGTGGGCGGCTCGCCGACCCTCCACGTGCGCTACGCGGGCGCGAGCTACCTCGCGCTTCCGATGAGCGCCCTGGGCGGCGATCTCTTCCAGGCCAACCTGCCCCCGGCGGTGTGCACGGCCAACCCGGAGTTCTACTTCAGCGCGCAGGGCGCGACGAGCGGGATCGCGACGCACCCGGCCGCCGCGCCGAGCGAGGTGCTCGACGCGTTCGTGGCCACGGTGACGACGGTCTTCACGGACGACTTCCAGGCCGACCTGGGCTGGACCGTGGCGAACACGGCGGTGACCGACGGCGCCTGGGCGCGCGGTACACCCGGCGGCGTGGGCGAGCGTTGCGATCCGCAGAACTCCTTCGGCGGCTCCGGACTGTGCTTCGTGACCGGTCTGGGCGTGACCGCGGACCTCGATGGCGGGCCGACGCGCCTGACTTCGCCGCTCTTCGACCTCTCGGCCAGCGGCGAGTACGTGGCTTCCTACGCGCGCTGGTACGTCAACGACGACTACGACATCGACCGGATGCAAGTCGAGGTCTCGAACAACAACGGCACCAGCTGGACCCTGGTCGAGAGCGTGGACAACAACGCCGGCGACGGCGGCTGGGTCGAGACCTCGTTCGTGGTCAACGCCTTGGTCGCGCCCACGAACCAGGTGCGCGTGCGCCTCAGCGTCACCGACAACCCCAACGACTCCGTCACCGAGGGCGGCCTCGACGCCTTCCGCATCGAGCGCCGGACCTGCGCCGCGCTGCCCGACTGCAACGCGAACGGCATCCTCGATTCCGACGACACCGCCAGCGGACGCTCGAGCGACTTCAACTCGAACAGCGTGCCGGACGAGTGCGAGCTCGTGTTCACGCCGCCGAACAAGCCGCTCCAGGGCGCGGGGCCCACGATCCCGGCTCCGCCCATGACCGCGCCGTAGGACGCGCTCGCGCTAGCAGCCTGTCGGAGTAGTCCCTGCTGCGGCTTCGCGTTCTGCGCCGATGCAGCGTTGCGCTAGGAAAGCCATGCTCGGTGGCCAGGAAGGCCACCTCCGCTGTCTTTCCGTCGCGCTCCTTGCCTCGCCGCAGAACGCTTTGCCTCGCGACGGGACTACTCCGACAGGCTGCTAGAAGCGCTCGACTGGCTCGGGCTTCGTCCGCACGATCGCCTCGATGCGCGCGAGCACGGCGGCGTCGAGTTGCGGCACGACATCGAGCGCCGCCAGGTTCTCGCGCAGTTGCGCGGGCTTGGTGGCGCCGAGGATGACAGTGCTGACGCGCGGATTGACCAGGCACCAGGCGATGGCGAGCTGGGCCACGCTGGCGCCGAGCTCCTTGGCCAGGCTCGCGAGCTCGCGCGTCTTCCGTACCTTCTCGCGGCCCGCGTCGCTCTCCAGGCGTTCGCGCAACCACTCGTAACCGGCCAGCGTCATGCGCGAGCCCTTGGGCACGCCCTCGGCGTACTTGCCGCTCAGGACGCCCGAGGCGAGCGGCGACCAGATGGTCGTGCCGAGCCCGATGTCCTCGTACAGGCGCAGGTACTCGCGCTCGACGCGCTCGCGCGCGAACAGGTTGTACTGCGGCTGCTCCATGGTGGGCCCTGCCAGCCCGAGCGCGCGCGCGACGCCGTGCGCCGCGGCGATCTCGTCCGCGCGCCACTCGGACGTGCCCCAGTACAAGACCTTCCCCTGCGCGATCAGCTCGTTCATCGCGCGCACCGTCTCCTCGATCGGCGTGTCGAGGTCCGGCCGGTGGCAGAAGTAGAGGTCGAGATACTCCACCTGCAAGCGCCGCAGCGCCGCGTGACAGCAGTCGCGCACGTGCTTCTTCGAGAGCCCGCGCTGCGTGGGCAGCTTCCCGCCCCAGAACACCTTCGACGACACGCAGTACGAATCGCGGCCCCAGCCCATCTTCTTCAGCACGCGCCCCATCAGCACCTCCGACTCGCCCGCCGCGTAGGCCTCGGCGTTGTCGAAGAAGTTCACGCCCGCGTCATAGGCGAGCTTCATCAGCTCGCCCGCCGCGCCCTCGTCCACCTGCGTCGAGAACGTGACCCACGACCCGAACGAGAGCGCGCTGAGCTGGAGACCGGAGCGGCCGAGACGTCGGTACTGCATCGGCGCGAGGATAGGACTTCCCCCGCAGTCCGTCTCGCCGCAGTTCGGCTCGAGCGCGCTACTCGCGCGGATCCGCGAAGATCACGAGGCCGTCCGCGCCCGCGGCGATCGGGGCCGAGCGGAGGGCGAGCTCGCGGCGTTCGGCGTAGGCGCGCACGACGTGGAGGCCGGCCGGGACGTCGGGGAACACGAAGTGGCCGTCGGCGTCGGTGCTCACGCGCTCGCGCAGGCCGAAGTCGGCCAGCGGGTCGATGCCGTCGAGCTCGACCGTCCAGCCCTTGAGCGGCCGGCCGTCGCGTGCGAGCACGGCACCGGTCAGGCTGCGCGTCGAGGGGCCGAGCACGAGGCGGAGCTCGTGCGTCGAGCCGGCGGCGAGGCTTGCGCCGAGCGCGGGGCGCAGGATCGGTTCATAGCCCGGCTCGAAGGCGAGCAAGTCGCCGGCGCCGGTCTGCTCCTCGAGCACGAGCTCGAAGCGTCCGTCGGCGCGGCAGCGCGCGTGCTGCGCACCGAGCACGACGCGCGCTTCGGAAGCGGGGTCGCCCTCGGGCCGCAGGACGATGCCGGAAAGGCGCGCGAGTTCGTGGCGTGCGGCCGGGACGGACGCCGGCGCGGCCTCGGGGTGATCGGGGAAGGGCTTCGCTTCGCTCGGCGTGGGCGCGATCGCCACGCGCAGGCTCGAGGGTTCCTCGCCGGCGGCGGCCTCCTCGATCGGGTGGACGTCGCGCGGGCGCGAGCTCTCGCGGCCGCTCGAGCGCACCAGGCCGATCAAGAGCGCCAGGGCTCCGGCGACGGCCACGAACAACGGGAGGACGGGCTTCGGCAGGGCGTGCGACATGCGGGCGTGGAGCTCGGCTGCGCGCCCGCCGGGCCGGCGCGCCGCGAATCCGGAACCCTTCTCGAATGCCACGGCCGCGGGGCTTGAGTGCCCGACTGCTGGCTGATGGCCGCGCGCGACTACTTCTGCTTGTCCTTCTTGTCGCCCTTCGGGGCGCGCGGCTCGTCGCCCTTCAGCGGATAGTTCACGGCGACCCACGCGCGCCAGGCGTCCTCGGTCGCGAACAGGTCCATCCCCAAGTGCTGCGCCAGGACCTCGCGCGCCGGCATCTTCTGCTTGATGTCGATCATCAGCTTGCGCAGCACGCCCGGCTGCGTGAGCAGCCAGTCGTAGAACGACCAGCACAGCGCGTCCTCGGCCGCCGACAGCGCGCCGCTGCGTTTCGGCAAGAGGCCCGGCAGGAACGGGTCCTTCTCGCGCTCGAGGCGCCGGCGCACGGCCGCGCGCCACTGGCCGTTCTCGTAGTTCTCGAGCAGCGCGGACTCCTCGAGGCAGTAGTTCACCGTGTGCGCGAAGAGCTCGTACTCGTACCAGTGCCCGAGGCCCGCGTCGAGCCAGCCGCCGCCGATGTCGCCCACCCAGTTCGGCTGGAAGGCGTTGGAGAGCAGCATGTGCCCTGCGTTGTGCGCGAAGTTTTCGCGCACCTTGCTCACCGTGTCGAAGTTCGTGGGCTCGGTCCAGACCGAGAACACCGGGTCGCGTCCGAGCAGCTTGAAGTCGCCGGAGGTGATCGTGCCCTGGAACTTCTCCTGCGCCTTCTGGTGCGTCGCGAGTGTGCTCCACAGCCACATGCGCATCTTGGAGCGGTAGTCCTGCGCGTTCATCTGGTAGTGCTCGGCGACCAGGGCCGTGACGTGCTCGAGGTCGTGTGCCAGGCGATGCGCGAGCGCGTGCCCGGAGAGCTTCTTCTTGCCCTCGGGCAGCTCCTTCACGTCGATCACGAGGCGGAAGCGGTTGGTCTCGAGGCGCGGGACGGGGCGATCGAGCTCGCGCTCGAGTGCGTTCGACTCCATCCAGGCCTTGATGACCGAGCGGCGCTCCTCGACCTCCTTGGTGCGCTCGCCGCGTGCGCAGCGCGGGCAGTCGATCCAGAGCGTGCCCTCGCAGGCGGCGCAGCTCGCCGCCCACGAGCAGTAGAGCACCGGGTTCTCGGGCCCAGGCTCTTCCTCGGCCGCGGGCAACTCCACGTGCGCCTTGCAGGGCAAGACGCCGCGGTGCAGGCAGTTCGGGCAGCTTTCCTGGAGAAGAAGGGGGGCGACGAGCAGCAGCGCGGCAATTCCCATGCGCTGCGAGGATAAGCCGCGGAACGCTGGGCCGCTCGCGGCAGGGCCCCGTTACGATGCTCCGCCTTACGCCGTCTCGCGTTCCGTCCGCCCCCGCCTCCTGCCCGGTTCTGCCCCGTATGCGCACCGATTCTCGCCGTCCCGTTCGCCTGATCGCGCTGCTCGCTGTCACTTGGCTCGGCGCTCTTCTCGCGGGTTCGGCCGCGGCCCAGCTCGGGCAACCCGGCCAGCCACCGTCGCTGCGCCACGCCGCGCCGCTGCCCTCCGACGTGCCGGCCTACGTCTTGCCGGCACCCGACGTCGAGCGCCTGAAGCAGGAGGACAGCGAACGAGGCCAGTGGCCGATGCGCTACGGCGCGACGATCCCGCTCGCGCTCTCGAGCGCCGACTCCGGCGTGTGGCAGACGCTGCCCTCGGGCGAGCTCGTGTGGCGCCTGCGCATCGTTTCGCCGGGCGCGCACTCGCTCGGCCTGCTCTTCGACCGCTACGAGCTGCCCGCCAGCGGCAAGCTCTTCCTGTACGACCGCGCGCGCACCCAGGTCGTGGGCGCCTTCACGCGCGAGACGCGCCAGCCCAACGGCATGCTGGCCGTGCAGCCGGTGATCGGCGACGAGCTGTGGATCGAGTACGAGCAGGCGGCGGGCGACCCCGGCCGGCTCGAGCTGCGCGTGGGCGAGGCGGTGCACGACTATCTCGGCATCCTGGACGAGCTGCGCGTCGATTCGCCGATGGCGATGATGGGTAGCGGCTGCCTGGTGGACGTCAACTGTCCGCAGGCGAACCGCTACTACGACATCAAGAGCTCGGTGATCATGGTGCTGATGGGCGGCGGGCTGTGCTCGGCGGGGATGCTCAACAACACCGCCAACGACGGCACGCCGTACTTCCTGACCGCAAACCACTGCGGGGACATGACCAACGTGGTGGCGGTGTTCGACTACGAGAAGAGCGAGTGCGAGACGGGCACCTTCTCGCAGTCGCGGACCGTCTCGGGCGCGACCTTGCTGGCCGCCTCGCCCCAGTACGACTCGCAGCTCTACCGGCTCTCCGCGCCGCCGCCGCAGTCGCACAAGCCGTTCTACGCCGGTTGGGACCGCCACCCGGTCCAGCCGAAGAGGGCCCTCAGCATCAGCCACCCGAGCGGCGCGCCGCGCAAGTTCGCGCGCGACGACCAGTCGCCGAAGGCGCAGACCACGCGTTACCAGGTGATGTGGGAGCTGGGCAAGCTCGAGGGCGGCAGCTCGGGCTCGCCGCTCTTCAACAACGCCAAGCGCGTCATCGGTCCGGCCTGCTGCGTGACCAGCTTCGCCTGCGCCAGCCAGACGGCCTGGTACGGCCGCTTCGATTTGTTCTGGACGACCCAGAACCTCGCGCAGTGGCTCGATCCGCTGGGCGCCGATCCGCTCACGCTCGATGGCTTCGAGCCGTTCCGCGGCCAGGCCTTTCCCTACAACGGCCGCAACCTGAACCCGGACATCTACTTCAGCACCTCGCCGCCCAGCGTGGGCACGACCTGGACGGCCTGGGTGGACGGGTCGGAGTTCGACCTCGGGATGATGACCTCGATCATCGGCCACACGGACCGGCGCCCGGGCGTGATCGTGGTCGCGGGCGAGCTCCTGGTCCGGCTCTCGAGCCCGCGCGTGTTCACCAGCCTTGCGCCCGCGCCCACCGGCCCCGGGCGACACTCGAACCCGATCCCGAACATCGCCAGCCTCATCGGCGTGACCGTCTACACGCAGGGTCTGATGATCATCGACGGCGACCCGACCTACACGAACGCGGTCGAGCTGCGTCTGCGCTGAGCCGAGAGCGCGCCAGCTCCCCGCCCTGTCCAATGTGAGACCCGAGATGACCGCACGCGGCCTGGCTTTCGGGGCCTGCGCGATCCTTGCAGGCGCCCCGGCCGCCGCTCACGACGACGCCGCTCTCACGGACCTCGATCGGCGGGTCATGGTTGAGCTCACCGGCACCCGCGAGAGCTCGCACGCCGTCTTCCACTTCCGCCCGGACGGAATCGACAGCAAGGCGCTGGACGAGGACGTGGCCGCCAACGTCGCCTACCTGGCGGAGCTCGAGCACACGCTCCGCATGGGTTACCACGGCCACGTGCACATCTTCCTCTACCAGGATGGCGAGGAAATGGAGCGCCTGACCGAGGTAGACGGCGCGGTGGCCTTCGCGACCGGCACGGTCAGCGTGCACCAACCCCACGACTTCCGCGGCGTGCACGAGCTGGTGCACATCTTCGCCGTGCAGTTCGAGCGCGATCCCGACACGGCCGGCGCGGACCTCTTCGTGACCGAGGGCCTGGCCACCTACCTCGCCAAGTCCGACGAGAACGTCGCGATCCACGCCTGGGCCGCCGCCTATGCCAAGCTCGGCGTGCTACCCGCGTCCCTCGGCGACCTCCGGCGCACCTTTCCGGACGGCGCGGACAAGGGCGTGCACGCCTATCACGTGGCCGGATCCTTCGTGGGATTCCTGGTCGAGCGCTACGGCATCGAGAAGGTGAAGCAGTGGTACGTGGATTCGAGCGAGGCGCACCAGTACTTCGGGCAGGGCTTCGCGCGGCTCGAGCGCGAGTGGCGTGAGTTCCTGCAGGAGTTCGAGCTGACGGTGGGGGCCGAGGAGCACGTGCTGAGGAAGCTCGGATTCCTGCGCGAGCCCCTGCCTAAAGAATGGGCGAACGCCAAGGGCACCGCGCTCTTCGACGGTCGCACCCTCGCGGGTCTTGCTCCGCAGGATGCCTCGAAGTGGAGCGTGAAGGACGGCCTGCTCGTCGGAACGAACGACGGGCCGTGGACGAGACTCGCGACGGCGAAGAGCTTCGGCCCGAAGATCGGCGTGCGCGCGAAGCTCCGGCTCGCGAGCGGGGACGCGCTCAAGCTGCTCGTGAACGGAGAGCGTGAGGCGATCTTCGCGAGGTGGTCCTCCTACGCGACCGCCGGCGAGGGCTTCCGCAGCAACGATCGCGTGAAGATCGCGCCGGGTGAATGGGTGGAGCTGGTGGTGGTCAACGATGACGGCCGCGCACGCGTGTACATGGACGGGCTGTCGCTGTTCGACCTGCCGGACGTGTGGAACGCGGCGGGCGAGGGG
>JABFRZ010000146.1 GCA_013140785.1 Planctomycetota bacterium
ACAACGGGTCGAGCCCCCGACCCAACCTCACGCGGCGCCGGAGGGGTCACCAACGCAGTCAGGTGGTAGCGGTGGAGGGATTCGAACCCCCGACACGCGGATTATGATTCCGCTGCTCTACCAACTGAGCTACACCGCCGCTGCAGGGGGCGGAAGGATGCCCGAGGGCGGAATGGGGGTCAAGACGGGCAACTGGGGTGGCTCACAGGCATCGGTGAAGTTTTTCCGAGAAAGCTCGGCGAAACGACCCCCGACGGTTGTTCTTGAGACAGAGGCGGCTTGGTCCGCAGCCTGAACTCCTTCCCGGCTGGACGTCCTAGGCGTCCTCGGGGTCGAGGGGAACCGTCAGGGGGAGACTGGGGGGTGTACCCGAGCGATCGGGTGCACCCCTCCCTTTTCCAATACTCGCGTGGGCGGGAGGAGGCTACGGCGCGAAGCGGTCTGCGCTCTCGGTGAGGATCCGTCCGCGAACCGAGTGGTGCCCGAGCTTCTTGCGGGTCACCTGCCCCGTGCTCGGGCAGTAGCAGTTGCACTCGTCGTAGGGCGACGCGTAGAGGTGCAACGTGATCCCGCTCGGACTGCCGGCGGCCGGGCGCACGAGGTGCAGACCCATCTCGTCGCGAATGAAGGCCACCTGGCCCTGGACGAAGGTCGTGGCGCTGCCCTGCTGGATCGGCGCGCAGTCGGAGGGCCACGCGTAGCGCACCTCCTCGATCACACCGGACAGCACCGCCATCCAGCAGTCCTGCCCCTCGTGATTGTGGATCGCGCTTTCCTGGCCCGGGCCCCAGCACAGGATCATCAGCTCGAAGCTCGGCACGCGCTCGACGAGGTTGCGTGTGTAGTGGTGCGGCGAGAAGAGCGCGAACTCGCGCCAGTCGGTCTCTCGGCGCGCATACTCGCCGAGCAACTCGGCCATGCGCCCGCCACGCGCACGCCTCTGGAACTCATCTCGCAGGGAACGAACGAGGCTGTCTAGGGCCTGGGTACTCACGTGATGTCCCGTCCCAGCCAAAGCGACCGGACGGAGTCGGGCGCCCGAGTATAGAGCCCAGGACCGCGTGAGCCGAGGCTCCAAACGGCCGAACGATTCCGTCCGAGCCGTGCTGCGCCAGCTCGGGGACGATACGCTCGCCGCGGGTGGGCTCGGCCAACATGCAATCCCCGCGGAAGGATTCGAGATCTCGGCACGGCGCGAGGCCAAGGGCCGCGGGACGAGCGTGAGGCGCAAGGACAAGCTCGCCTCCGAGCTCGGACCGGTCCTCGAGCGACTGCTGGCCGCGCGCGAACAGAACGTGCGCGACCGGATCCTGCTGGAGGGCGCGCTGGAGCACTGCCGCTGCGCGGCGGCCGAGCTGTGGGCCGCGGGCGTGCGCGGCTGGAGACCGGTGCTCAGCCTGGGCGACCACGGCCGTCTGCCCCCGCGCGATCGCGTGCTCGCCTACCTCGAGGGGCGCCTGGCCGAGGATCTCCTCCCGCTCGGCGAGCAGATCGTCCGCTCCCCCCGCGCGCGCTCGGCTCTGGCCCTGGGGGGTGCGCCCGAATGCGAGACAGATGAACTCGAGGCGCTGCTCCTGGTGCGCGACGTACTGTCGGTCGAGTCCAAGGACGACGGGGCCGAGGACAGAGAGCCGCCGCCGTTCCCGGCGGACGCATCCCACTCCTGACGGGCGGGTGCCTGAACCGGGAAAAAAGGTCCAGTGTTCCCCTGGCGCTCCAGGACATTGCTTCTATTCTCTAGCTTGGGGGCAGGGCTCCGGTCCTACCCCTGAGCACCTTCTGGGAGGTGGCCGCGCTTTGCGAGCAGTGCAGCCACCCGGGAAGCCTGGCGGGTTCTCTTCTCTCCCTCGGGCCGGTGATCGGCAAGGATCACCGGCCCCCCTTGTTCTTGCGGCGCGTGGCCGGGGCCGCCGAGGCGAACGGAATGGCGCCAAGGCAGCGCCCCTCAAGCGTGAACGCCTGCACGCGCAGCCCGTCCCGATCGATCACGAACAGGCGCGCCTGGCGGTCGTCGGAACCCCGCTCGACGACGACGTCACTCGGCTCGAGGACCTGGCCCTCCTCGAGCCCCTCCTGCGCCAGCACGCGCAACGGGCGGCCGGCTCCATCCACGAGCATCAGCACGCTGTGCGGAGCACGGCAGCCCACGACGATGCGGCCGTCCGCGAGCGGAGCCAGGGCGCTGGGCTCGAGGCGCTCGCCGGTGCGGGTCGTGAGCTGGAAGGCGAACAGGAACTCGCCCGCGCGGAAAACCTGCACGTTGCGCGCGAGCGCCTCGGCCACGTAGAGCCGCTCGCCCTCTGCCGCGAGGCGGCACACGCCACGGAAGGCACGCTGCGGATCGCCCAGCGCGGCACAGCTCGCGCGATAGGAGAAGTCCAGGTCGAACAGCTGCACCGCGTGCCTGTGCTCGCCGGCGCAGGCGATCGCGAGCCAGCCTTGGTCGCGGTTGCCCTGCACCTCGACATCGACCGGACGCACCACGAGGCCCGGCAGGAGCGGCGCGACCTCGACTCCCCGCTCGCTCGGCGCGCCCAGGCCGCCGACCTCCCGCCCGAACAGCGAGAACTGGCGCACGCGGCCCGCGGGCGTGTCCGCGATCCACAGCGTGCGGTCGTCATCGAGCGCCAGACCGGCCACGGCCGAGCGGCCGGCGCCCGCATCGCGAAACGAGAAGGACGTGCCCAGCGGTCGGCCGCCGAGGTCGAAGCTGTGCACGTGGGCGGTCTTGGCGTGCACGCCGACGAACAACGTCCCGCGCGAGAGAGCCAGACTGGCCTGCATCCCGGTGCCTTCAGGCCTTCAGGCGCACGAGCGCGCGCTCGATGCGCGTGCGCACGCGCGCCGCCCCCAGGAGTGCCATCGCCTCGAACAGGTCCACGCCGCCCGGCCCCCCTGTCAGAGCGCAGCGCAGGGGCTGGAAGAGCGCCGGCATCGCC
>JABFRZ010000411.1 GCA_013140785.1 Planctomycetota bacterium
GGGTGTAAGCGTGCGCGAAGTGCAGCTCGACGCCGTGCGCGCGGCGGTGGGCCGCGACTTCAGCGTGGGCCTGCGTTACCTCACCGACGAGGGCATCGCCGGCGGCAGCACACTCGAAGACGCGCTCGTCTTCGGCGAGCACTTCGCACGCGCCGGCGCCGACTTCCTGTCGCTCTCGCGCGGCGGCAAGTTCGACGACGCCAAGCAGCCGCGCGTGGGCGAGGCGGTCTATCCCTACACCGGCCCGAGCGGGCTCGATTGCATGCCGACCGTGTACGTGTCCGGCGGCCCCTTCGGCCGCAACCTGCCGCAGGTGCGCGCGGTGCGCGAGCGCGTGCGCACGGCCGGCTTCACGACGCCCGTGGTCGCCTCTGGCGGCATCAACTCCTTCGAGCTGGCCGAGGGCGCGCTGCAGGGCGGCGCCTGCGACCTCGTCGGCGCTGCGCGCCAGTCACTTGCCGATCCCGACTGGTGGCTCAAGCTCGAGCTCGGCCGCGGCGCCGAGATCCGCCGCTGCCTCTACACGAACTACTGCGAGGGACTGGACCAGAAGCACGTCGAGGTCACCTGCCAGCTCTGGGACCGCGACTTCGCGCTGGGCCCGTACGCGCTCACCAAGGACGGCAAGCGCCGGCTCGAGCCGCCGCGCTGGACTCCGTAGCTGCCCGGCACACTGGTCTGCCCCGGGAGGCCGGGTCAGCGGGAGGAAAATGGCGCGGGGCTCGAGTGTCTCATCGAGCGCCACTTGCGCGGGCGAGCCTGGCCACCCCCTTGATCCGAAACCGGCGGGGTGTGGAATCGGTCCATGGCCGAGATGGTCCAAGGCGAACTCAGCGAGTCTCCGTCCGCCGCGGCGGTCTCGCCCGACGCGCCGGGCGCGCTCTCCGAGCAGCCCTCTCTCTCTCAGCTCCACGCCGCGGTCGCGCACGCCTTCGGCATCCACGAGCTGCGTCCGTTCCAGGAGGAGGCGATCCACGCCAACCTGGCCGGGCGCGATCTATTGTTGGTGCTGCCGACGGGTGGCGGGAAGAGCCTGTGCTTCCAGGCGCCGGCGTTGGTGCGGCCAGGATTGACGCTGGTCGTGAGCCCGCTGATCGCGCTGATGAAGGACCAGGTCGATGGCCTGCGCGAGAGCGGCGTCGCGGCGAGCATGCTGACGAGCGCGCAGAGCGCCGGCGAGCGCCGGGCGGTGCACGAGGAGCTCGAGCGCGGGAAGCTGAAGCTGCTCTACGCGGCACCCGAGCGGCTGATGATGGAGGGCTTCTTCGAGCGCTTGGTCGCGCTCGGTCTGGGGGCGGTCGCGATCGACGAGGCGCACTGCATCAGTCACTGGGGCCACGATTTCCGGCCGGAGTACCGCCAGCTCGGCACGCTGCGCGCGCTCGCGCCCTCGATCCCGATCCACGCCTTCACCGCCACCGCCGCGGCCAAGGTGCGCGCCGACATCGTGGCACAGCTCGGACTGCGTGAGCCGCTCGTGCTGGTCGGCCCGTGCGACCGGCCCAACCTGACCTACCGCGTGCAGCCGCGCAGCGAGCTCCTGCGCCAAGTGCTGGGTGTGATCGAGCGCCACCCGAGCGAGGCCGGGATCGTCTACTGCATCTCGCGCAAGGACGTCGAGCGCCTCGACCAGGATCTGCGCGAGGCCGGCGTGAAGAGCGTCGCCTACCACGCCGGACTCGAGCCCGACGTGCGCCGGCGCGCGCAAGAGAAGTTCCTCAACGAAGAGGTGGACGTGGTGGTCGCCACGGTCGCCTTCGGCATGGGCATCGACCGCACCGACGTGCGCTTCGTGCTGCACGCGGCGCTGCCGAAGGGCGTCGAGCAATACAGCCAGGAGACCGGGCGCGCGGGCCGCGACGGGCTCGCGGCCGAGTGCGTGCTGTTCCACTCGGGCGCGGACTTCTACTCGTGGAAGGGGCTGATGGAGCGCTCGCACCAGGAGTCGGGCGAAGCCGATCCGGCCCAGCTCGCGGGCGCGCTGGCGCGGCTCGCGGAGATGATGGGCTTCGCCACGCGCCTCGTGTGCCGGCATCGGCAACTGGTCGAGCACTTCGGGCAGAGCTACGCGCCACCGAACCCGCAGGCGAACTCAGGCGGCTGCGGCGCCTGCGACGTGTGCCTGGGCGAGGTCGAGCCCGCGCTCGAGTCGAGCGTGCTGGCGCAGAAGATCCTCTCGGCCGTCGTGCGCTGCGGCCAGCGCTACGGCGCGGCGCACGTGACCGACATCTTGCGCGGGGCCGAGACCGCCGGCATGCGCCGCACCGGGCACGACGCGCTCTCGACCTATGGCCTGTTGAAAACGAACTCGGTCTCCGAGATCCGCGGCTGGATCGACCAGCTCGTCGGGCTCGGGCACCTGCTCGTCGCCGGCGAGCGCTATCCCGTGCTGATGCTCTCGTCCAGCGGCGTCGAGGTGCTCAAGGGCCAGCAGGAGCTCACGCTCTACGTCTGGCCCGAACGCAAGGCGGCGACCAAGAAGCGCCGTGAGACGAGGGTCGTGCTCGAGGACGAGAGCCTGACCGTGGACCAGGGCCTGTTCGAGGCGCTGCGCGCCCTGCGCCGCGACCTCGCGCGCGAGCGCGGCCTGCCGCCCTACCTGATCTTCAACGACCGCACCCTGGCCGAGCTGTCCGCCAAGAAGCCGCGCAGCCCCGAGGAGTTCCGCCGCATCAAGGGCGTGGGCGACAAGAAAGCCGCCGATCTCGGCCCGGTGTTCCTCGCGCGAATCGCCGAGTTCGTGCCGGCCTGAGGCTGGAAGGTCACCGTGCCGCGCGACGCCGAGCTCAGCTTTCCGCCCTCCGAGGAGCCGCCGGACGAGCGTAGCGAATTCGAGTGGCTGCGGCTCGCGGCCGAACGGTTGCGCGTGGAGCCGGGGAGGTTCGCGCACGCGCGGGTCGTGCGCGTCTCGTTCGACGCGCGCG
>JABFRZ010000648.1 GCA_013140785.1 Planctomycetota bacterium
GCTCCGCCGCGCGCGCGTGGTCCTTGGCCCAGATCGTCTCCCAGTCGCGCTTCGGGAAGGCCGCGCGCTTCACGTTGATCAGGTGGCGCGCACTGATGTTGTCCGAGGTGATGTTGCCGGCCTGCGGGCCGCAGCCGAGGCTCATCGAGGGCACGAGGTTCGTGCTGTAGCCAACCGCGCCTTGCGAGGTCGGGCCGTTCACGACGATGCGGTTGGCGGGCTTCTCGAGGAACCAGGCCTCGAGCACCGTCGGATCGCGCGCCCACAGCCCGAGCGTGTGCCCGAGGCCGCCGTACTCGAGCATCGCGATCGATACCGCGCAGCCCTCTTCCCAGCCATCCACCTCGTGCACGGAGAGCAGTGGCGCGAGAATCTCGATCGAGAGCGGGTGTTCCTTGCCGACGCCGCCCTGGCGCGCGAGCAAGACGCTGGTCGCGCTCGGGACCTGGAAGCCCGCCAGCTGCGCGATGCGCGCGGGATCGATCCCTACGACGTCGGGGTTCATGTGCCCGCGCACGTTGCAGAGCCGCTCGAGCTTCTTCGTCTCCTCCTCGTTGCACAGGTGCGCGCCGCGCTTCTGCAGCGCCTTCAGCAGCGCGCCCGCGATCGGCTGGTCGAGCACGAGGCCCTGCTCCGAGCAGCACAGTGTCCCGTTGTCGAAGCCCTGGCTCTCGACCAACCAGCGCGCGGCCGCCTCGACGTCGGCCGAGCGGTCCACGTAGGCCGGCACGTTGCCTGGGCCCACTCCGTACGCCGGCTTGCCCGAGCTGTAGGCCGCGTTGACCAGGCCCGCGCCGCCGGTCGCGAGGATCATCGCGACCTTCGGGTGCTTCATCAGCGCACCGGTCGACTCGATGGTCGGGTTGGCGAGCGACTGCACGAGGTCCGCCGGCCCGCCCGCGCGCTCGATGGCGCGTCGCAGCACCTCGGCCGTCTCGCCGATGCAGCGCCGCGCACGCGGGTGCGGGCTGATCACGATCGCGTTGCGGCCCTTGACGGCGATCAGCGCCTTGAAGAGCGCTGTCGAAGTCGGGTTCGTGGTCGGGACGATGCCCGCGATCACTCCGACCGGCGTCCCGATCTCGATCACCCCGCGTTGCTCGTCGCGCGTGAGGATCCCACACGTCTTCTCGTTCTTGATGGAGGCCCAGGTGCCCTCCGAGCCGAGCAGGTTCTTGAGGATCTTGTAGTGGACGCGCCCGATGCCGGTCTCCTCGACCGCGAGCTTGGCGAGCGCGTAGGCGTTGGCCGCACCAGCCTTGGCCATGGCCTCGCACAACTTGTCCACCTCGGCTTGCGAGGCGTGCGCGATCGCCGCCTGGGCGCGGAAGGCGCGCTCGGCGCAGTCGCGCACGTCCTGCAGCGCGCGCAGGTCGGGGTCGAGCTCGGCCACGTCGTTCTCTGGCTACACGGCGAGCCGAACGCTCAGTCGCCGCCCTTGCCGGCCTGCTTGACGGGCTTGAGCGGCAGGATGCGCAGCACCTGGTCGTGCGGCCGCGGGATCACGTGCACGCTGACGCGCTCGCCCACGCGTCGCGCCGCCGCGGCGCCGGCGTCGGTGGCGGCCTTGACCGCGCCCACCTCGCCCCACACGTACATCGTCACCAGCCCGGCGGTGGCGAGCTCCCGGCCGAACAACTCGACCTTGGCGGCCTTGACCATGGCGTCGGCCGCCTCGATGGAGGCCACCAGGCCCTTGGTCTCGATCATTCCGAGCGCGCGCTTCACGCCATCTTCCTCCGGTCAGGGTGCATAGGGTTCGCGAAAGAATGACTTCGCAGTTTCGGCGAGCCATCGTCGCCGGTGGCAAGGCGCGCCGACGCAGGCAACCTGCATGGTTTCCGAGGAGGCGCAACGCAGCCAGCGGCGGCGAGGGCCGGCGAAACTGTGAAGTTATTCTTGAGCGGACCCATGGGACGGGGCGGGGGCCGCGCAGTCTAGCGAGGCGGGGCGGAGTTCCAACGCTCGAGTGGCGCGAGCGGACGTTGGCGGGAAGGTGTAGGCCGCTTGGGACAAGCCTGCACTCGCGATCAGCGCCCGATCAAGAGCGGCGCGCCGCCGCAGCTCGGGCACGGGCCGGGTTCGTCGCGGCGCTGGTCGAGGTGCGCGGGACAAGTCCAAGCCCACTCGGCCTCGACCGGCTCGGTGCCTGTGTAGCCGAGCGAGCTCAGGCTGCGCCGAGCTTCGACGACGGCAGAGCCGTCCGGACGCGCGTCGTCGGGCGCCTCGAAGGGCTTGGTGACCCAGGGCGCCTCCTCGGCCAAGAGCTGGAGCAGGCGGCACGCCTCCTCGGGACGGGCGCCGAAGAGGTTCTGCTCCTCACGCGGATCCACCGTCAAATTGTAGAGCTCGCTCTTCCTGAACTGGGTCGGCCGGTAGATCAACTTCCAATCGCGCTCCATCGCCAGGTAGAGGAAGTCGTCGAGCGGGCGCGCGCGCACCATGCCGGCGTTCCAGTCGTAGCCGTTGATCTGGTCGGCGAAGGCCGTGCGTGGCGCCTCGGGCTCGCCCTCGATCAGCGCGCGCAGGGAGCGCCCGGACACGGGCCGGGACGGCTCGAGCCCGAGGTAATCGAGGATCGTCGGGAAGATGTCCACCGTGCGCACGAGCCCCGGGACGGCCGCCGCCTGCTCGGCCCCTGGCACGCGCACGATCAAGGGCACGCGGATCTGCTCCTGATAGAGCAGGCGATGCCCGGCCCAGCCGTGGTCCATCAGGCCCTGGCCGTGGTCGGCCACCACGACGACCAGCGTGTCTTCGTAGAGCCCCCGCGCCCGCAGGGACTCGAACAGCCGCCCGATCTGGGCGTCCATGTACTGCACCTCCTCGGCGTAGAAGGCCTGCATGCCGGGCGCCACTCTTGCGCCCGGATCGTAGCGGCCGAGGCCGGGCGGAAGGCGCGCGAGGTCGTGGGGATCCCAGTAGTGCACCCACAGGAAGAACGGCTCCTCGGCCAGGTTCGAGGTCACGAGTTCGGTCGTCTCGTCGGACCGGCGCTGGTGATCGCCCACGTCCCAGCGGAAATCGCCCTTCTTCTTCTTCATGTCGGCCTGCAGGTCCTCGAACACGTCGAAGCCGCGCTCGAGGCCGAAGAAGCGCGAGACCGGGAAGGCGCTGTGCACGGCGCGCGTGTGAAAACCGTGCGCGGCGAGCACGCTCGCGAGCGTCTCGGCCTCGTCGCTCAGGCGATAGCCGCCGTCGGCGAAGATCACGCGCAAGCCGTGCTCGTGGTTGTAGAGCCCGGTCAGGATCGAGGCGTGCGAAACGGGCGTGACGGAGGCCGTACTGACAGCGAGGTCGAAGCGCGTGCCCTCGGCCGCGAGCGCGTCGAGACTCGGGGTCGCGCGCCCTGGCCTGCCATAGCACGAGAGATAGTCGGCGCGCGTCGTGTCGAGCGTGATCAGGAGCACGTTGCGGGGCGTGGCGCCCGCGCCCGAGCCGCAGGCCGCGCACAGGCCGAGCACGAGCGCCAGGAGATCGGGACGAGTGCCGTGGGTCATGCTCGTCCACTCAATACTATCCGCCTACGCACCCGCCGCGCCTCAACCGTCGTCCAGCGCGAGCACCCGCGCCCCCGGGAAGCGTCGCGCGAGCTCGGCGTCGTCCACGAAGGTCGCGAACACGAGTGCGCGCTCGTCGAGCGTGAGCGCGCGCATCGTCAGCACCCGCCCGTCGTGGTGGAAGGGTTCCTGCTTGGCCAGCGAGCGCAGACCGCGGCGCTGCACCAGGAGGTTGTTGAAGACATCGAACACCACCACGCCGCGCGCGACCAGGTACTCGTGCGGCGCGTCGTGCTCGTGGGCCACGAAGCCGCGCCCGCCGACGGGCGTACGTGCGATGGTCGCATCGTTGAGTCCGCGCCGGTCCACCGTGGTCCAGCGCGTGTAGTACGGCACGGCTCCGGCCCCGCCCACGCACAGCACCACCTCGCGCGGCAGCACGCCGGCCTCGATGAAGCGCCGCAGTGTGCGCCCCTCCTCGACGCGCATGCGCGTGTACTCGGTGATGCCTTCGACCGACTGCAGGCCGTAGTGATTGGCGGGCACGCGCTCGAAGCCGAGCTGCGTGGTCACGAGCAGGGCCAGCGCGCCGAGCGCGGCCAGCACCCGTCCCGCGGCAGGCGCGCGCGGGAGCGCCGCCAGCACCGCCAAGCCCTCGACCAAGAGCCAGTAGACGAGTGGGAAGACGTGCACGAAGAAGCGCAGCTCGAACACGTCACCGCCGACCGCCAGCACGTAGGCGCCGTAGACCGCCAGCACGAACAGCACCGCGGCCGCCTCGCGCCGGCGCGGCCCGAACAGCGCGACCAACGCGAGCGGTGTGAACCACCCGATCCGGTAGCAATCGTGGAAGTAGGCGAAGTAGCGCCGTCCCTGCTCGAGCCACAGCCCGCCGACCTTGGCGTAGAACGTGTTCGGCAGCCACTCGCCGTAGTAGCCACGCCGCCACAGGAAGTGGCCAGCGACGACCAGCGTGAACGGCGCGAGCCACAGGAGCGCCGCGCGCCGACTGCGACGCCGACGCAGGACTTCGAGAGCCAGCAGCGCGAACGCCAGCCCGCCGAACAAGATCCCCTCCGGCCGCGTGAGGGCCGCGCCCGCGAACAGGAGTCCACACCCCAGCGCGTCGCGCCGCTCGCGCTTCCAGGGCGCGAACAGGCGCGCGTAGCCGAGGAACACGAGCAACGTGAAGAGCATCGTCTCGAGCCCGCCCGTGCACCACGCGGCGAAGCTCCTGCTGGCCGCCAGCACCAGCACGAGCAGCCACGGGAAGAGCGAGCTGTGTGCGCGCCCGCGCGCGGCGAAGCGCTGGAGCGCGACGAGCAAGAGCGCCCCACACGCGACGCCCAGCAAGTTCGAGAGCACCTCCGGCGCGAGCCCGAGCTCCATCCCGGCGGCCAGCAAGAGCACCCAGGAGAAGTTGGTGTAGCCCTCGACGCGCTCGCCCACGTTCCATACCAGACCCAGCCCGTCGCTCAGGTTCTCGGCGTAGCGGAAGCTGATGAAGGCGTCGTCGCCCAAGGACCAAGTGCGTTCTACGTTCCAGGCGAAGAGGGCGGCCACGGCCAGCGTACACAGGACCACGGCCGCGCCCGGCAGAGTCCTGCATGCGGCTCGCGGCGGCGCCCCCGATCCGGCTCCTTCGGCCATCGCGCGCGGGACCATGGACGGAGGGTGACGGACGGGGAGTCTCTTCCTCGAGGACGTTCTGCCGGCACGGGCTCGCCGAGGTCGGGAGCGGAAGGTATCGGGACCCCCGCTTGCCATCAACCGCTCGCGCCCCGAAGAAGCGCGCAGCCCCTGCGCCGCGTGCGGCCCGAACGGAGGACGATTCGCGCCGTGGAAGCCCCGCCGGACGCCCCGCCGAGAGGCTTCAGAGTTTCAGAAGCGGTAGGTCTTCAACTCCAGCCGCTCGAATTCCTGCGCGCCCTCGACGATCCGCAACCAGGCGTCCAGCGGCGCGTCTTCGAAGACCTGCGTCTCGCCCCCGTTGGGCCAGCGCACCTCGATGCGCATGACGCGTTGCGCCTGGCCCAAGCCGATCTCGAGCCGGTGCGGCGAGCCACCGAAGCTCGAGACACTGCCCATGGCGCGATGCAGCACGCGCGTCCCGCTCTCGGCCTGCAGGTGCACCTCGACGCGCGCGCCCACGGCGTCGCGGTTCGTGCGCGTGCCCACCAGCGAGAGGACGAGCCAATGGTGGTCACGCGGCGAGCGGTTCTCGAACAGGCCGTTCGCATAGACGTCCACCGGCACGAAGCCGCCCATCTTGTGGAAGATGTCCTGATCGCCATCACCGTCGAAGTCGGCGAACCCGATGCCGTGGCCCTTCTGCAGGTGGCCGAGGCCGCTCGCGGCCGTCTCATCCGCGAAGCGCTCGCCCCCGAGGTTGTGCAGGTACACGTTGGGCATGAGCGACTGGAGCAAGGGATCACCCGTCCCGAGGTAGACGTCTTGCCAGCCGTCGCCGTCGGCATCGCCGAAGTTGGCGCCCATCGCGAGCCAGGGGTGGTCGAGCCCGACGCGAGCGGCCACGTCTTCGAAGCGGCCATCCCCCAGGTTCCGGTGGAGGCACGAGGAAGCCCCCTTGTGCGGCAGCGATAAGGCCTCGGCGGCCAGGTCGGCGATCGAGGCGGAATAGGCGTTCACCCACAGGTCGAGGCGCCCGTCCTCGTCGTAGTCGAAGAACCAACAGGCGAAGCTGCGGCCCGAGGGCTCCAGCACTCCGGCTTCGGCCGCGACGTCCGCGAAGCGGCCATTGCCATCGTTCCGGTAGAGGCGGTTGAACCCGATGTTCGAAACGTACAGGTCGAGGTCGCCGTCCTCGTCGTAGTCCCCGGCCGCGACGCCCTTGGCGTAACGGTCGTTGCGCACCCCGGCCTGGCTAGCAACGTCGGTGAAGACTCCACTGCCGTCGTTACGGAAGAGCTGGGAAGGGTTGTCACCCAGGCCGCGCGACTCCTCGATCTCGACGCGCGATTCGTTGCCCACGTACAGATCGAGGCTCCCGTCCCCGTCGAAATCGCCGAAGGTCGCGGCCTGCGAGGGAAAGGCGGGCTCGGCCAGGCCCGCCGCGCGCGTCACGTCTCTGAAGCGTTCGCCCCCCTCGTTGCGCAAGAGGCTGCGCCGGATGCGGCCGTAGTCCAGCAGCCACCCACCGCGCAGGACGACGATGTCCTGGTCGCCGTCCTCGTCGTAGTCGCCCGCGATCAAGTTGAGGCCCCCGAGCTGCTCGGACGCCCCGGAGGACTCCGAACGGTCCTCGAAGGTGCCGTCGCCGCGGCTGTGGAAGTAACGCAGCGAGCCCCGCGGATCCGAGGTCGAGGTCAAGACATCGAGCCAGCCGTCTCCGTCGAAGTCCTCCACCGCCACGCCGCCCGCCAGGCTGCTGGCATCGACTCCGGCCTGGACAGCCACGTCGCGGAACAGCGGCTCATCCGCTACCTCGCCGAAGACGCGCGCGGGAATGCGCTGGTCTTCGGGCAGGTCGTCCGGCGACTCGCCGAGCAGCAGAGTCGTCAAGTTCACGAGCCAGCGCGCGCCGAGGTTCTCGGGACTCGTCGCCAACACGGCTCGGTACAGGCTGCGCGCCTGCTGCGCGGGATGACGCACGGTGTGCAGCGCGCCCGCGCGGGCCGGGAGGATGCAACAGTCGGCATTGTGGCGCTCGATGCAGTTCTGGTTCTCGGCCTCCCGCAACCAGGCACGGGCGAGCTCACGCTCCGTGCGCTGCAAGTGCGCATCGCCGCTCGCGGTCGAGCGCGCCAGGGTGTCCTCGAGCAACTCGATCGAACGCCTCACCTCACCGGCCTCGAGGAACTCGTTCGCCAGTTCGAGCTGCAACGGCACGCGCTGCTCGTCGGTCCCTGCGAGAGCGGAGAGCTTGGCCTCCAGTTCCAGGCGCGGGGCGCGACCGTACTGCGGACACGCTCCCGCGAAGAGTTCATCGCCGATGCGGCGAAACTCCTCGGCCGGTGTGGGCACGCTCGCACCAGGGACCATGCTCGGTCCTGGAGCCGAACTCCTGGTCAAGAGCAGAAGTCCCGCCGCCAGGAGCAGCGCGAGGAGAACGAGTCGTGTCATCGAGAACGTGGAGAACGTCGATCGCCTCCGGGGGAGAACGGATTCCAGCTCTAGCGCACCCCGGAATGCCCGTTTCTCCCGAACGCCCCCGGGAGTTTGATCGCCTTTCTTCCAGGGCGATTGCGCCCACGTTTCGGTCGATTGCCTGCGCGAGGTCTTACGAGTTGGCACTCGCAAGGCCACTGACTCCGGAGACTTCAGAAGTGGTAGGTCTTCCACTCCAGCCGCTCGAATACCTGCGCGCCCTCGATGATGCGCAGCAGACGTGGTCATGGGATTCCGGCAGCCCGATTGCCCGTTCTGTAAGGACGAGGCTAGGCTGCAGGGGTGGAGCAGGAGCCCTCGGGTTCGCCGGGGACCTCCACGCGGTTCTGGAGGTCCCTAGTCCAATGCTCTCCTGCAGGTGGGGCGGAGCGATCCTGGTGGCCGTTCTGGCGGCAGGCGCCATCTTCCTCAGGACCGGCAGGATCAGCCGAGGCGAAGAGGGCATGCCCGCACGGCAGCCGGGCGGGAGTACAGGGCTGGTCCTGGCGGGCTTCGTCCAGGCGCCGGGAGTCGCCCTCACCAAGTGCCAAGCGCGTTGCTTTTCGATGGCATCGAGTTCGACCGTCCATCGAGCCGAGCTCGACGCGCACGGCCGGTTCGAGTTCACCGGGCTGTCCGACATGGACTATTGCGTCGAGATCGTGGTGCGCTCGAATCCCGCGCTCGTCGTCGCGCGCATGGAGCACGTCCGGCCCGGCGGCGACGAGTTCCAGATCCCGCCCGGACCCGTGCAAGTCTTCGGACCCGAGGCCAGCACGGATCGCGACTCACGGTGATCCGAGCGCCGGCCCATCGAACCGGGGTCTACGCGCGGAACGAGTCCGAGTCCAGCGCCACCTCGGCCCGCGCGGAAAGCCCGAGCGCGAGTCCGAGCAGGGCCAGGCTCACCAGCATCGACGAGCCGCCCGTCGATACGAGCGGCAAGGTCAGGCCCGTCATCGGGATCAGCCCGAGATTCACGCCGGTGTTGATCGCGAAGTGCGCAGCGAAGTACAGGCCGGTGCCGGCGATCACGAGACGCGAGAAACGCTCGCGCGTGCGCCCGGCGGCCACCAGGAACAGCCCCGCGAAGACGAGGTAGGTCAGGACCAACGCGCTCGCGCCCAGGAACCCGCTCTCCTCGGCGATGACCGCGAAGATCGAATCGCTCGAGCGCTCGGGCAGGTGCCCGGCCTCGTTGGCCACGCCGCGCCCGAGCCCCTGGCCGAAGACGTCGCCATTTCCGATCGAGAGCTGGGCCTTGTGCAGGTGAAACGCACCCCCGTTCTTGTTCCGGATCAGGCTGGCGGGATCGAGGGAGCTGACCCAGGTGTCGATGCGCTTCTTCTGGTAGCCCTGGATCCAATCGAGACGCCAGGCCGAGTAGCCCACCAGCGCCGCGCCGAGCACGAGCGCCGCCAGGACGCGCGTGCGTGCGCCGGCCAGCCAGAACATCCCGAGCGTGATCGGCACCAACGTCAGCGCCGTGCCCAGGTCGGGCTGCACCATCACCAACGCGATCGGCACCAGCGCGAGCAGCGCGGGCACGCGCCAGTCGCGCGCGCGCTCGAGGCGAGTGCGGTAGAGCGCGCGCGCCAGGGCCACGATCACGCCGATCTTGACCAGCTCGGATGACTGCAGGT
>JABFRZ010000600.1 GCA_013140785.1 Planctomycetota bacterium
GGCTTGAGCACGAGCGACAGCGCCAGCGGCCAGCCGGCCAGGCCCTCGCGCCCGCGCAGCGCGAGCTCCACGCCCCCCAGCGCGAGCGCGGCGTAGATCAGGTTCCCGCCGCCGCCGGCGGTGTCGCGCAACAGGAAGCGGCTGACGAGCAGGAGCGCGAGCCCGTACAGGGCCGGCACGTGCGGTTCGAGCGCCGGCCACAGCTCGCGCGTGCGCCGCCGCAGCATGCGCAAGAGGAGCACCAACGCCCCCACCTGCAGTGCGGCCCACAGGATGCGCGCCGGCAGCATCGGCAGCGCGGCCAGCGGCGCGGCGACCCAGGCCATCGAAGGCGGATAGGGTCCGTGCTCGCGCTGCGCGTGCACCGGGTCGTAGTAGGGATCCTCGTGCGCCAGGAAGCGCGCGCCCCACTGCTGGTTGCGGCGCAGCACCCCGCCGCCCTTCTGCGCCGCGCGCGCCACGAGCACGATCGCCAGCACTCCGAAGAGGAGCGCCAGCCAGCGATCGCGTCGCGCACGCGCGCGCGGGTCCTCGGGCAGCAACCAGGGCAACAACCAGTTCAGGGCCTGCGAACTGTAGCCGCGGCGGCAGGCGGGCGACAATCACGCTCCCGGGGGCCGACGGCTCTGCCTAGTTTCCGCGCGGAGCATAGACTGGGTGCCCAGGCGCGGCGGAGAGATCCGCGCTCAGGACTGTGGGCTCGAAACGCGCAGCACTTCCAGGACTCCAACGGACGAGGCACGACCCATGAGCTCGCGACATCAGCGGGACGCGGCGGCGAGGACCATCACACCGGCCTGGCTGGGCTTCTGCCTCGGCGGCCTGATGACCTTCGGCTGCGGCGAAGCGGAGGCGACGGCTGCGCAGACCACAGGCCAGAACGAAATCCCCCCCGCGGCGAGTCCGGCACAGGCAGCAGAGCCAGGAGTGCAGGCGAGCCCGAGCGAGCGCAAGGCCGCGCAGGCGCCGCCGAAGCTGTTGATCACGCTCGACGAGCTTTCGCTGCGGCGCGACCTGTGGCCGAGCCATGTCAAGATCACGCAGGAGGTACGGCTCCCGGACGGCGAGGTCCTGGCCGTGGGCCGCGAGCTCCCGCTCTACGAGATGATGGGCGTGGACGTCGCCATCGACATGGGCGCGGACCTGGTGCAGATCCCCGGTTCGGACACCGACATCCTGGAGCGGGCGAGCGCGACCATGGCCTTGCTGACGCCCGAGCAGCTCGCGCTGCGCGAGCAGGACTTGCCTTCGCGGCCCGAGCTGTGGCCCTTGGAAGTCAAGCTCAGCCGCACGCTGCAGTTCTCGGGCGGCACTCAGGTCGCCGCCGGAACGATGCTGATCTTCCGCAAGTTCAACGGCTACTCGCTCAACGTGTACGACCGCAAGCTGAAGGACCACTTCCAGTGCGAGATCCACGAGACCGACGCGATCGCGCGCGCGCGCGAGCGCATGCGCCTGCCGGAAGCGGAGCGCAAGCCCTTCTTCGTGCGCGCGCTGGCGGCCGCGGTCGATGCCGCAGCCGATCCGGCCGCGGGTGCGGGCCTGGAGTCGAGCGACTTCGTGCTGGTCTACCAGGGTCGCGCCACGGCCCGCGCTGCGAGGCCTTCGCGCCCAAGCTCAAGGAGTTCTACGCGCGCACCAAGCCGAAGCACCCGAACTTCGAAGCGGTCTACCTGGGCCTCGACACCGACCCCAAGGACACGCGCGCGCACGCGGCGAAGCAGCAGTACCCCGGGCGCGTGCTGATTTTCGACAAGCGCCTGGAAGCGGCCGACCTGGCCGACGTCGGCGGTGAGCTGTTGCCGCTGGTGTTCCTGTACGACTCCAAGGGCAAGGTGCTCGCGCGCAACCACCCGAACGGCGGCTCGCCCAGCGCGGCGGACGTTCTCGCCCTGGCGAAAGCGAAGCTGAACGAAGCGCGTTGAACCGCTGAAGCCTGGCATTTGCACGGCGTTCTGCACTCCTTGGGGCAGCGCCCCCTCCAGAAGATCTCCGCCAGGCGAGCTCCAGCCTGGATCCATTCCGTGACGTCATCGGAAGACGGAACAGGGCTGGAGTTTGGCGTGCGACAATCGCGGATCGAGGAGGTCGGATGTCTCGATCACGCTCCAGGTTCGCGTGGCTCGTGGTGCTGCTCGCGGCCGGGAGCTGGCTCGTGTGGCGTCTCGCGCGCGGCGAGCGGCCGAGCGAAACGCACTTGGCGGCGTCGCCTGAAGAGGGCGTGGAGCGCGCACAGCCGCCCGCGGAGTTGCGGCTCGCGTTCGAACCCGTTGCACGCGAGCAACTCGGCGAGATTCCTGCCCTTGCCCCGCGCGAGCAGCGCGAGATCGTCGTGCAGCTCGCCCCCACGCTCGACCTCGTCTGGTGCGGCCAGATCATCGATGGCACGCGCCGCTCGCCGATGCGCGCGTCGAGCGCGTGCAAGGTAACCCGTTCACCGAGCACACCGGGCAGGCCCTGGCGCTGAGCGCGGCCGACGGAATCGTGTTGCTCTCGTTCCACTCGTAGCCCGCGAGCCACGCGCGCGTCGAGCTCGAGGGCTACGCATCGGGCTTCGTGCAACTCGACCCTGGCCACGAGCAGCCGGCCGCGGCCTGTCCCGTGCGCCTGTTGGGTGCGGCGACGCTCGAGTTGTTCGTGGCCGATTCGGCAGGAGCTCCGCGCGAGGGCCTGGACGTTCGCGTCTCCGTCGAGCCGGCCGGGCGCGTCCAGGGCGGCTACGCCGTCGCCCTCAATCTCGAAGAGCCGCCGTTCGATGCGCGCACGGACTCGGAGGGACGTTGCAGGGTCGGAGGATTGCCGCCCGAGGTTGCGCTCACGCTCGAGCTGCACGAGGGCACGCAGCTCCTGCGGCGCGAGGAGCTGCGCCTCGAGCCGGGCGAACAGCGCGCGCTTGAACTGGACGGTCGGCGGACGCTGCACGCTCGCCGGTCGCACGCTGGAGGTCGATGGCAGTCCGGCCATCGGCATCGCGGTGTGGCTGTTGCCGGACAACGGCCAGCGCTTGTTTCTGGGCGCAACCAGCGACGAAGTCGGCGCGCACGCAGCGGCGCAGACGGACGCTTCACGCTGGAAGTCGGCGTGGGCTCGTGGGTCGTCTTCCCGGCGCCGCCCCCGATCGGCGCGCGCTCCCCGAGGGGACCGCGCACGGACATAGCGCCCGCGGCCGAGCTCGTTGTGATCGCACCGGAGCAGACGAGCGCCGAGGTCACGCTCACCTGCTGGCGCGGTCTGTATCTGAGCGGGACGGTGCTGGGGCTGCCCTCCGTGTCAACGCAGGCGAGAGGGTTTCCCGCGTGGATGGTTTGTGCGACGGGGGAGGATGCATCCATCGAGATGAGCCTCAGCAACGGCACGTTCTCGATCGATCCGCTGCCTCCGGGCTCGTATCAGGTGAGCGCGTCGGGCCCAGGCGGACTGACCCACTCCGAGCCCCGCACGGTGGCGGCCGGGACATCGAGCTCGTGCTGCGCCTAGGCTGGAGCGTGTTGGTGCGCGTGCTCGACGCAAGCGGCAACGCGGTGGCCGACGCGGTGGTCTGGATCTTCTGCGGCAGAGAGTACGGGAACCGGACCCGCACGAGCGCCAACGGCGCGGCGAGGTTCGACAACCTGCCGCCGCTGACCTTCTCGCTCTCGGCCTCGACGCCCGCCGGAGAGTTCGCGTTCGCGCGCGGCGTGGGGGTCACCGCCGGCAGCGCGTCGAGGGAGGTCGAGCTGCGGCTCACCCCCGCACCGCGCCTGCGGGTCGAGGTGCAGCACGGCCCGGAGACGCGCATGCAAGCCATGATCTTCCTCGAGGGCGGTCCGATCGCGCTGATGTTCCTCGAGGAGAGCCCGGTGACCGCGCTGGCGCCGGGTGAGTACGAGGTCGCGCTGTGGGGCGAGGAAGAAGAGGAAGTGCAACGCCAGCGCGTACGCGTGGCGGCGGAGGGCGAGACGCGGGTGGTGTTCGACCTCAGCGCGCCGCGTTGACCAGCGCGGCGTTGCTCGCCGCGCGCGGAGCCGGCCGAGGCGGGGCGCACCCGCGTCCCAGCTCCAAGCGCTTTTCTGCTTGACTCCCTGGACCCGACAGCCGATATTGTGAGCGTGCTCACTATAGGAATCCTACCGTGAGGATCACCGCCCAGGCCAAGGCCGAGACCCTCGAGCGCTTGCTCGAGGTGGCCAAGCGCCGGCTGCGCCGGGCGTCGGACTTCGCCACGCGCGAGATCGCGCGCGAGGCCGGGGTCGCCCACGGGACGCTCTTCAACTACTTCCCGACCAAGGAGGCCCTGGCCCGTGCGGTCTGCGAGCGCGAGCTTGGTGCAGCGGCCGAGTCCTTCACGTCCGCGCGCAGAGCGAACGCAGGGCTCGAGGAGGAGCTCTTCGCCCTCATCATGGCTGGCCTGCGCCGGCTGGCTCCTTTTCGAGCGGCGCTCGGAGACCTCTTCCGCGAGGGACCGGCCGCACTCGTCGAGCCGGCACGGCAGCTGATCGCCGAGCACCGCGGCGAGACCGCGGCCGGATCGGTCGCGCTGCACATCTTCGGGTCGCTCTATCTCGGCCTGCTCTCCTTCTGGTCGGCGGATGCCTCGCCAAAGCAGGAAGAGACCCTGGCCGTGCTCGATCGCTCGCTCGGCATGTTCGTCGCCTCGCTGGAGGATCCATCATGAATCCGCTCGCCGCTGAAGCCCTCGCCGCCCTTCCTGAAGATCTCGCGACGGGCGGGCCGCCGCTCGCGGAAGTCGTCCAGCGCGGCGTCCCCGTCGGGCGACTGCAGCGCGGCTGGATCCTGGGATCACTCCAGGCGCGGATCGCCCTGGGGTACCTGCTCGTGCGCCTGCGCGGCATGCTCCTGTCCGGCGACGAGAAGCTCCGCCTCCGAGACGAGGCCAACCTGCAGGCGGCTGTGCGCCTGCTCGGCACCATGAGCTACCTGCGCGGCGGCATGCAGAAGATCGGACAGGCGCTCGCCAACTACCCCACGCTGGTCCCCGACGAGTTCGTCGAGGTCCTCGGCGCCCTGCAGTTCGAAGCGCCGCCGATGCACTTCTCGTTGCTCAGGGAGATGGTGCGAAACGAGCTCGGCGGCGAGCCCGAGCAGGTCTTCGCCAGCTTCGAGACGCAGGCCTTCGCGGCCGCCTCGCTCGGACAGGTCCACCGCGCCCGGCTCAAGACGGGCGAGGAGGTGGCGGTCAAGATCCAGTACCCGCACATCGCCAGCACGATCCGGGACGACTTCCGCAATCTCAGCCTGTTGCTCCTGCCCCTGCGCCTGACCAGCGACTGGGCCAGCACGCGCGAGCAGCTCGAGGACGTGCGCGAGATGCTCGAGCGCGAGACCGACTACTGCGCCGAAGCCCAGGCCACGATCCAGGCCCGCAGCCATCTCGCCGGCCTGCCCGAGGTGGTCGTGCCGCGCGTCTACGAAGAGCTCTCCACCGCCCGCGTCCTGACCACCGAGTTCCTGCGCGGCGTGCACCTCGCGGAGTTCGTGCGGCGCAATCCCGCCCAGGAGCTGCGCGATCGTCATGCTCGCCAGCTGCTGGAGGGAATCTTCCGGCTCTTCGACCGCCACGGCTTCGTGTGGACCGACGCGCATCCCGGCAACGTGCTGTTCCTCGACGACGGGCGCCTCGGACTGATCGACTTCGGCTCCTGCCGGATCCTCGACGAGGACGAGTGGCGCTACGAACGCCTGATGGAGCGCGCGTTCCGCGGCGACGAAGAGGCCTACCGCGCGGGCTTGTTGCTGGGCACGCGCACGGTCGATGGTTCTCCGGGCAACCCGGAGCAGCTCCGCTTGGCGCGCGAGTACTGCGAGTGGCTCTGGGAACCCCTGCGCCACAGCGGACCCTTCGATCTCGGCAGCCAGGACTACTTCCCGCGCGGCATGCGCCTCTTGGAGGCGCTCTTTCGCAGCCGCTTCACGCGCAGCCTGCCGGTGAACACCTGGATCAACCGCACGTTCCTGGGGGTGCGCGCCCTTTGCTACCGCCTGGGTGCGCGCGTCGACGTGGGCGCGATCAACGAGCGGGAGCTGGGGACGCCGCCGCTCGTCTAGCCTAGCCATGGAGGCCGCGCGCGAGGCGCGGGATCGCCTTCGCGACGGCCTCGACGCGTTCCTCCGGCACGGACCCGCGCCGCTCACCGCTCTCTTCGCTCGCACGACTGGAACTCGATCGGGGCGTGGAGTCCCGTGCCAGGACACTGGCAGCTAGGCTCTGCGCCCCATGCGGCTCAGCTGGATCGATTGGGGCGTAGTCCTCGTCTTCATCGCCTACTCGCTGTGGATCGGGCTGCGCTATACGCGCAAGGCGAGCCAGAGCGTCGAGCAGTACTTCCTGAGCGGCCGCACGATCGGTTGGTGGCTCGCCGGCACGTCGATGGTGGCGACGAGCTTCAGCGCCGACACGCCGCTGGTGGTGACCGGTTGGGTGCGCGACGGAGGCGTGTGGAAGAACTGGGTGTGGTGGTGCTTCGCGGTGGGCGGCGTGCTGCACGTGTTTCTCTTCGCGCGCTGGTGGCGGCGCGGCGAGGTCATGACCAAGGCCGAGCTGGTCGAGCTGCGTTATGGCGGTGCGGGTGCGCGCTTCCTGCGCGGCTCGCTGGGCGCGATCCACGCCTTCGTCACGAACACGATCACGCTGTGCTGGGTGCTGCTCGCCTCGGCCAAGATCCTGGATGTGATGTTCGGGCTGCCGAAGGGCACGGCCCTGGTGGCGGCGAGCGTGCTCACGCTGCTCTACACGGCGGCCTCGGGCTTCTGGGGCGTGATCCTCACCGACCAGTTCCAGTTCGTGGTGGCGATGCTCGGGATGATCCTGCTCGGCGTGATCTCGTGGCAGGCCGTGGACGGGATGGAAGGGCTCAGCGCGGCCCAAGCCTCGGGCGTGCTCGGGCCCGACATGCTGCGCTTCTTCCCGCCGCCCGGGCCGGGTGCGTGGCTGGACGCGTCCTTCTGGACGCCGCCGCTCACGGCGCTCTTCGTCTACCTCGGCGTCGCCTGGTGGGCGCACGAGAGCGTCGATGGCACGGCCACGGCGGTGCAGCGCATCAGCGCTTCGCGCGACGAGCGTCAGGGCATGCTGGCGATGCTGTGGTTCAACGTCGCGCACTTCGCGCTGCGGCCGTGGGGCTGGATCGCGACGGCGCTCGCGTCGCTGATCCTGCTGCCGACGATCGAGGTGCGCGCCGGCGCCGCCGGCACGGTGCGCGCGATCCAGGAGCACGCCGTCGTGCTCGCCCCCGACGCCGGCGGGGCGGATGAGGCGCTCTCGCTCTGGCCCGCGGGCAGCGCGGAGGACTGGCGGCCCGCACCGCTGGTCGTGCAGGGTGAACGCGTCGCGGAGGGCGCGCTCGTGGCCCGCACCGACTCGGAGAGCGCCTACGTGACCATGATGGGCCGCTACCTCCCCGTCGGTCTCCTGGGCTTGATGGTGGCCTCGCTGCTGGCCGCGTTCATGTCGACCGTCACCACGCACATCAACCTGGCGGCCTCGTACTTCGTCAACGACGTCTATCGCCGCTTCGTGAGGCGCACGGCCGACGACCGGCACTACATCGGTGTGGCGCGCCTCTCCAGCGTGGCCGTGCTGGGCATCGCCGGCACGCTGGCCTACTTCGCCACCTCGATCAGCGAGCTGTTCTTGTTCTTGCTGGCCTTCCTGTCGGGCGTCGGTCCGGTGTACGTGCTGCGCTGGCTGTGGTGGCGCGTGCGCGCCTCGACCGAGGTCACGGCCATGCTGGCCTCGTGCGCCACGTCGAGCGCGCTCACGGTTTTCGACCAGGGCTGGCACCTGGGTCCGCTCTCGCCCGACGGCGTGCTCTCGAACGAGGGACGCCTGATCCTGACGGTCGCGATCTCGACCCTGTGCGCGCTCGGCTCCTTGCTCGTGACGCGCGCACCCGATCCGGCCGAGCTGGTGCCCTTCTATCGCCGCGTTCGCCCGTTCGGAGCCTGGGGGCCGGTGCGCGCCCTGACCGACCTGACGGCGCCGCGTGGCGAGCTCGCGCAGGCACTGCTCGGCTCGCTCGGGTCGCTCGCCGCCATCCTCGGACTCACGCTCGGCATGGGCTTCTGGCTGCTCGATCGCCGAGGTCCTCTGCTGGTCGCCTGCGCAGTGTCCGGCGCGGGGATCCTCGTGACCGTCTTCGTCCTGCGGCGCCTGCGCGCAGTCGGAACGCGGTAGGATGCGCCGCCGCGGCGCTCGAAACGCGCCCCACGCATCCCGACATGAGCACCCGACAGGCGTCCGCCGATGTCCTCGACCGTTTCCTCGCCGTTGCGAACGAGCTCCGCAACACCGGCGGCTGGTTCGAAGACTGGAGCGTCTTGCGTCACGCCGCGCTGACCCTGCCGCTGATCGACGCGGATCCCGCGGCGCTCGTGCGCGACCTGCGGCGGACCATCGCAGAGTTCGCGAAGCGCACGCGCTGGTGGGAGACGGCGCACGGCTCGCTGCGTCAGTTCCTAGCCGCGGCCCTGGTGCGCGAAGACGAGTCCGTGGCCGACTTCTGCGCGGAGCTGAAGCGCGTGCAGGCGCTGTTCCGCGCGGCCAAGCTCCCGCGCGGCGGCACCGGCGAAGCGCTCGCCTTCGTGACGTTGCGCGAGCACGCTCCCAAGCGGCGCGTCTCGGCGACCGAGGTCGGGCGCATGCGCGAGCTCTTCACGGAGATCAAGAAGGACCACCGCTGGCTGCTCGACGAAGGCGAGTACCCGACGATCGCGCTGCTCTCGACCACGGGCGTCGCGGCGGGCGAGGTCGCGCGCCGGGTCGAGGAGATCCTCCAGCGCTTGACGGCGAGCGGCTTCCGCTCGCGCGGCAAGCTGCTGCCCGTCTCGCAGCTCCTGTTCTTCGCGCCCGAGCCCGACGCGGCGGCGTGTACGCGCTTCGAAGCGTTGTGGAAGGAGTTCCTGGCGCGCGGACTGCGCATGAACTCCGACGACTACGACGAGGTCGCGTTGCTCGCCTTCGTGCCGCGCGAGGCGAGCAAGGTGGTGCGTACCGTGCTCGAGCACCGCGAATCGATCGACACGCTGCGCCCGAAGCCCAGCCGCAACGCGAGCTTCAGCCTCGCCGCGTCGACGGCGTTCCTGGAGCTCGTCGGCAACGACCCCAGGCTGCGCAAGCTCTCGAACACGCAGGCGGCCCTGCAGGTGCGCTCGATCCTCGTCGCACGTCGGGCGGCCGCGGTCGCCGCCGCGAGCTGACGCGCGTGCGCTAGCGAGCGGGCCGCGCGCCGTACGCCTCGTCCCAGATC
>JABFRZ010000294.1 GCA_013140785.1 Planctomycetota bacterium
AAGAAGCACAGGATGAGTTCGCGCGTGCGCTGGAGCGCGCACCGGGCCGGCGCCGGAGCCTCCTCGGAGCGCGGGCCGCGAGCGACGCTCGACGCGCCATCGCCGGCGGATAGACGAGCCGGCGCGTGTGAGCGCGGGTTCGTTGAAGGTGCCCGCGGCCGAGTCATGGCTGGTAGCAGGCTCGAGCTGGCACCTCGCCCCGTTCGTTGGTGATGATCTGCGGGCGATGAGCGCGCTCCCCCACGTCGTCATCCTCGGCGGCGGCTTTGGCGGTCTACAGGTCGCGCTCGAACTCGCTCGCGCACCGCTGCGGGTCACGCTGGTCGATCAAAACAACCACCACCTGTTCCAACCACTGCTGTATCAGGTTGCCACGGCCGGCCTGGCAGTGACCGACATCGCCGTGCCGCTGCGCCAGGTGGTACGCGGGCAGGCGAACACGACCGTGCTGCTCGCGAAGGCGCAGCGCATCGAGCCCGAGCGGCGCGTGGTCGTGCTCGCGGACGGCGAGCTCGCCTACGACCGGCTGGTGGTTGCGACCGGGGCCGAGAGCAGTTGGTTCGGGCACGACGAGTGGGCGCTCCACGCGCTCCCCCTCAAGGACAGTCGCGATGCGCTCGCAATCCGCAGCCGGATCCTGCTCGCCTTCGAGGCGGCCGAGCGCTGCGAGGATCCGAGCGCGCGCGAGCGTCTGTTGACCTTCGTGGTGATCGGTGGCGGCCCGACGGGCGTCGAGCTGGCCGGCGCGCTGGCCGAGATCGCGCGCCACACGCTCGCGCGCAACTTCCGCCGCTTCGAGCCGGGTTCGGCCCGCATCCTGCTCGTCGAGGCCGGCGCGCGAGTGCTCCCGACGTTCCCCGAGGAGCTCGCACGCCGCGCGCAGGCGGCGCTCGCGGGCATGGGCGTCGTCGTGCGCACCGCCCATCCGGTGACGAACATCGACTTCGACGGGGTCGAGCTCGGGCCGGAGCGCATCCGGTCCGCGACGGTGCTGTGGGCCGCGGGCGTGCACACGACTCCCATCACGCGCACGCTTGGCGCCCCGCTCGATCGCGCCGGCCGCGTGCACGTCGCGCCCGACCTCTCGCTGCCGGGGCGCCCGGAGATCACCGTGATCGGCGACGCCGCCGCGGTGCCCTGGCGCAGCGGAACCGTGCCCGGCATGTCACCCGGCGCGATGCAGATGGGCCGCCACGTCGCGCGCAATCTCGTGCGCGAGCTGCGCGGCGAACCGCCGCTCGCCTTCGTCTACCGCGACAAGGGCTCGCTCGCCACGATCGGACGCTCCAAGGCCGTAGCCGTGCTGGGCCGCCTGCGCTTCTCCGGCTTCCCCGCCTGGATGCTGTGGGTCCTCGTGCACGTCTTCTATCTGATCGGATTCCGTAACCGCTTCGTGGTGCTCACCGGGTGGGCCTGGCTCTACTGGACCAAGCAGCGCGGCGCGCGCGTGATCCTCGAGCGGCCGGACTGAACCCCGGGCAGGCGGCGGAGCCTCCTCGGAGCGCTGGTTGTCGAACTCTCACCGCGCGCCCGCCGCCGGACCCGAGGCGCGGGTCGGCCGACGGCGCCCTCCGATCCCCGCTCTACGCGGCCTGCTCTTCTTCCGGTTTCCCCACGCCGAGCGCGCGTCTGCGCACAGGTTCCGTGGCCTGGTTGATCAGCTCGCACAGCTCGCCGAGGCTGTCCTGCTTGCGCAGCTTGCACGGCCCGAGCTGCGTGCCGCGGATGACTTCGCCGAGATACGCCTCGAAGCGGTGGATCGCCCCCGTGACCCCGAAGGTCGCGTGCACGCCGGCGAGCAGCGTCAGCGGCAAGGCGATGAGCAGCGAAAACGCGAGCGAGCGGTAGAGCAGGGTCGGGACCAGGTCGAGCAGGTACTCGCCGCCGACCGGCAGGTCGCGTGCCGCAGCGGCCAGGAGCGAGCTGAAGAGCAGCCACTGGATCAACAGGCACAAGACCGACACGCCGGCGAAGACCGCGCTCAGGCGCAGCTGGAGGCCGGGCTTGATCAGCTTGCGGTGCCGGCGCGAGGGGAGCTCCGCGGCGGACTCGGGTGACGACGACGGGACGTGGGGATGGCTCATGGGAGGCTGCTCCTCGCGGGGATTCGGGCCAGGCTAGGTGGGACGGCGAGCTGGCGTGCGTGCTCGTGCCGGCGCAGGGCCGCGCGGGCGCGCTCGGCCACCGCCGGATCGGGGTGGGCGACCAACGGCGCGAGCGCCTCGTGCGCGGTGCGCTCGGGGATCGCGCCCAAGGCGCGGCACGCGCTCGCGACGAGGTCGGGCTCGGGCCGACCCAGGGTGAGCGCGAGCATCTCCACGACTTGATCGACGAACAAACGCTGCCCGGCCGTCTCGTGCACAGCCGCGGCTGCCTCGGTGGCGGAGCCCGAGACCAGCGCCACGCGGCAGCTCTCGGAGCGCTCGTCCCACCACGCGAACGCCTCGGCCAGCCAGGCGATCCAGGGCTGCTCCTCGGCGGGCAGAGTGAGCCCGGTCAGGCTCGTGAGCGCGGCGTGTGCGCGGCGTCGCAGGTTCGGGTCGTCGTCCGAGAGCAGGACGATGAGATCGGGTACGGCCTCGTGGTCGCGCAGCTTCTCGAGCACGAGACATCCCAGTGTCGCCAAGCGGGCATCCGGATGGCCGAGGATCCCGCGTACGCGCTCGAGCACGAGCTGATCCTCGCCCGTGTCGCGGCCTGCGATCTTCGCGAGCTCGAGCAAGAGCAGCGCGTCGGCTTCGGCGCTCGCGCTGCCGAGTTGCGCCGCGAGCAGGCCGGTGGCCTCGTCGCCGCCGGCGCGCGCGAGCACGGTGGCGATCACGGTCTGCGCCGAGGGCAGCGCGCGCGGGAAAAAGCCCGCCAGAGTGCGGACGGAACCGCGCTCGCGCTCGCAGATCCCGAGCAGCGCGGCCCT
>JABFRZ010000424.1 GCA_013140785.1 Planctomycetota bacterium
ACACGGGCGCCGACGGCAGCGTGCGCGTGAGCTTCGGCGACTCGCGCGTGCGCGGCTTCGGCGCGCCCATCCGCGTGGACGACGGCTCTCCCGAGGGACGCGGGGATCTCGCCTTCCTGCCCGACGGGTCCCTGCTCGTCGGCTGGATGGAGCACGAGCCGGCGCAATCGTCGTGGCGCGTGCGGCGCGTCGCACCCGGCGGAGAGCTCGGCCCGTCGCTGCTCGTGGCGCACGTGAGCTCCGAACGCTCGAGTGGTTTCATGCGCATGACGAGCGACGCGGACGGCGTGCTCCTCGCCTACACCGAGACCGGCCCTCCCCGTCGCGTGGTCGTGCAGCGTGTGATGGCGTTGGCGTCGACGCGCTGAGCACACGCGCGGCGGCGGGGCGTAGACTGCACGCGTGCGCCGCTGTCTGGTCCTGATCACGCTGCTCGTGTGCTACGCCTGCGGCACCCCGCAGGGCGGCCCGGCGATGGCTCCGGCACCCGCGCCGCCCGCCGAGGCCGAGAGCCCCGCGCTCGTGACCTGGCACTTCCTGCGCGAGAAGTACGACCGCGACGGCGACGGGCGCATCACCTCCGACGAGTACACGCGCTCGCGTGCGGGTTTCCGGCGCCTGGACGCCGACCGAGACGAGGTCGTGAGCGTGGCCGACTTCGACCCTCGTTGGGACGGCAAGCCGCGCAGCGAGAGCCGCTTCCAGTACGGGCTCGGCGGGCCCGAGGTCGGCGATCCGGCGCCCGAGTTCGAGCTCTCGACCACCGCGGGGAAACGCCTGTCGCTCGCGTCGCTGCGCGCCGAGCGGCCGGTCGCGCTCGTCTTCGGCAGCTTCACATGAGGCCCCTTCTGCGCAGCGGCCGGTCGGCTGCGCGAGCTGGTGGAACGCTACGGCGAGGCCGTGCAGTTCCTGGTGGTCTATGTACGCGAGGCGCACCCGGTGGACGGCGTCCTGCCGGAGCGCCAGACGGGCACGTGGCTGATGGGCTCGCCCGAGCGCAAGGTACTGATCGAGGACCCGCTCACCGACGAGGAGCGGCGCGCGCTCGCGCGGATCTGCGAAGAGGACATGCGCCTCGGCTGCCCGATGGTGGTCGATCGCATCGACGACGCGGTCGAGCAGGCCTACGCGGCCTGGCCCGAGCGGCTCTATCTCGTCGATCTGGACGGCACCGTCCTCTACAAGGGCGGCAAGGGCCCGATGGACTTCGATCCGGACGAGCTCGAGGCCGTCCTGGTGGAGGTGGTTGCGTTCTACGGTGACGAGCAGGCGGCCCCGGAGGCCGAGCGCTAGCCGCGCCGTTTTTTTTCGAGGGAGCTCGAAGGATCCGCGCGTCCCACGGCACGGAATGAGGGACCCCTCACCCTTCCAAGGAGCTTCCTCGATGAACCCCCGCCGTATCGTGACCGTCCTCGTCCTGCTCGCCACCGTGCCCCTGGCCGGAGCCGCGCTGCCTACCCAGAACCCCTTCGCGGCGCGCCCGGCGAAGGAGCACGCCCTGCTGGCGAAGATGGCGGGCAAGTGGACGGCCAAGTTCCAGCTCACCATGCCAGGCGCGCCGCCCATGGCGTCCACGGCGACCGAAGTGTGCGAGATGCTCGGCGAGCTGTGGCTCGCCACGCGCTACGACGACCCGGCCATGATGGGCGGAGCCTTCGCGGGCGCGCAGCTCATCGGCTTCGACCCGGACAAGAAAAAGTACGTCGCCGCCTGGGCCGACAGCCAGAGCGCCTCGCTCGCGCTCCAGGAGGGCACCTACGACGAGGCCACGCGCACGCTGACGCTCAGCGGGAAGAGCGTGGATCCGATGACTGGCACGGAAGGGACGACCCGCTCTACGGTGCGCTGGATCGACGACGACCACCGCGTGCACCTGATGTTCGTTCCCGGCCCGGGCGGCACCGAGATGGAGCTGTTCCGGATCGAGTACGAGCGCGCGAAGTAGCGCCGCGACAGGCGTTCCTTCCGGCGGGCGGAGCGAGTTGCTAGAACGCGCCTCGGTCGTCCATCACTCCCCCGCCATTACTCCCTCGATTGTCGAGGAGCGCCGCCATGCCCCTTCCTTCCCACCTGCGCGTGTTGTGCGTCCATGGAGTCGGCAAGCACCCGGTGGGCGGCGAGTGGGAGGCCGAGTGGCGCGGCGTGATCGAGGCGGCGCTGCTCGGCATCGATCCGCGGCTCGAGCTCGAGGTGGGCTTCGTCCACTACGACGACCTGTTCGAGAAGTACGAGATCACCTTCCTGGGCACGCTCGAGGCCCTGGGCAAGCTCGCGGGCAGCGCGCTCTCGTCACCCTTCCGCGCGCGCGGTCTGGCGCGCGGCAGCTTCGGCGGCGGCGTCCGGTGGAGCGCGGGCATGGTGGTCAAGTGGGTCGAGGACGCGCGCTTCCGGCGCGACACGCGCGCGCGCCTGCTCGAGCGCCTGCGGCGCTTCTCGAAGGCGGATCCGACGCCGCCCGACCTCGTGCTGGCCCACAGTCTGGGCTCGCTGGTGGTCTACGACACGCTGACCGCCACGCCCGGGTTGCGCCTCCCGGGAACGAAGCTCGTCACCTTCGGCTCGCAGATCGGCAACGCCTTCGTCTCCGGGCAGTTCCTCGCCGGCCGCGTGCAGCCGCTCGAGGAGATCGAGCACTGGTATCACCTCTACAACCCCGAGGACGCCGTGTTCGCGGCCCCGATCCGGCTCGTGCACCCGCGCTTCGAGCAAGTCGTGACGCCCTTCGACGAGCCGGGCATGGCCGATCACTCGGCCCCGCGCTACCTCGCGCACCCGCGCACCGCCGACCACGTGTGGAGCGACTTCGCCATCGCCGCGGGCGCGCCACGCCTCTACCGGAGCCGCCACGCCCCGGCCGTGATCGCGCGCGAACGAGCGCCGCGCCGCCGCGCGCTGCTGGTGGGCATCAA
>JABFRZ010000605.1 GCA_013140785.1 Planctomycetota bacterium
CCTCTGGCCCGAGATCCGCGCGCGTGTCGCGCCCGGAACGGCCGCGCGTACGACGGGTGCCGGCCTGTCCGCGCAAGCGGGGCCTGCTCAAGTATGGAAGCAGTGGCGCACCGAGGCGCGCGCGCCCTCGGTCGTGTCCGCCGCTGGGGCCGAGGCCTTCGAGCCCACCGGCTTCCCCGGCGTCCGCGTGCGGCGCCTCGCCGTGGACCAGGACGCCGAGCGCGTGACGATGCTGGTGCGCATGGATCCCGGCACGGCCTACCCGGCGCACCGCCACGGCGGCGTCGAGGAGTGCTACGTGGTCGAGGGCGACCTCTGGATCGGCGCCGGCATCGAGGCAAACGGCATCGGGGTGCCGGCCCTCGAGATGCACGCCGGCGACTACCAGCGCATGGAGGAGGGCTCGCTCCACCCCGTGCAGTCCACGCGCGCCGGCTGTCTCCTGCTCATCACGAGCTCGCTGCAGGACGAGCTCTGCGCGTAGCTTCTCCGGAGGGCTCGATCCAGGGCGGCAGCTTTTCGCCGCCCGCATGCCTCTTCAGCTCGCGGCCGCGCAATCTGCCGGCCGGCACGGATCACACGCTCGCCAGCACGATCCCGCTCGTCTTCCAGAACGGCGGCGGAGGGGGCGTACTCGGACAAGCACTGTCGCCGGACTTCTACCAGCTCGCGGTGCGCGTGACCTGGATCGGTCCCACCCGACTGCCGGCGACCTTCGGTCCAGGTCTGACCTACGAGGCGCGCTTTCCGTTCGCCATCGAGTAGGCCGAGTAGGCCCAGTAGGCGCGCACGACGCAGGCGAGTGAGAGCTTCATCGGTCGCGAGTACTCGATCGACGCTCCCGAGCGCGGGTGCTGTGCTCGCCGCAACACGCTCGGGACCCAAACCCTACAGCCTTCTGTCGATGGGCTGCCGCGGCAGGGAATACAGTCGAGCGCACGATGTTCCCCCTTCTCTGCCTGTGCTTCCCCATCCCCGGCCTGAACTCGGAAACCACTGACTGGCCCGGCTGGCGCGGTTCGCGCGGCGACGGCACGGGCGAGGGCTCGCCGCCGATCGAATGGAGCGAGGAGAAGAACGTGCGCTGGAAGGCGGCGCTGCCGGGCGTGGGGCTTTCCTCGCCGATCGTGTGGGGTGCGCAGGTCTTCGTCACGACGGCGGTGCCCACGGGCAAGAAGCGCGCGGGCGTGGTGAGCGAGCATTTCACGCGGCCGTTCGAGCTCGAAGAGCAGGAGTTCCTGGTGCTCGCTTTCGCGCGCGCCAGCGGCAAGGAGCTCTGGCGCAAACGCGTCAACCAAGCCATGCCGCACGAACCGACGCACCCCACCAACTCCTTCGCCACGCCCACGCCCGTGACCGACGGCACACGCGTGTACTGTTCCTTCGGGTCCTTCGGCCTGTACGCGCTCACGCTCACGGGCGAGTTGGCTTGGCAGGTGGATCTCGGCGACCTGACCAACAACGGCCATGGCGAGGGCAGCTCGCCGCTGCTCTACGACGGGAGCTTGATCCTCCTGTGGGCTCACTGGGGGAATAGCTTCCTGATCGCGCTCGACGCCACGAATGGCAAGGAACGCTGGCGCACGCCAGTCCCCGCGGGCAACAACTGCTCGACGCCGATCATCGTGCACGTCGAGGGCCGAGACCAAGTCGTGTGCGCGGGAAGTCGGACGATCGCCTGCGACCCGAGGACCGGCCAGGAGCTGTGGTCCTTCGGCGAGCCGAATGGCGGCATCACCTCGATGGCGAGCCCGGTGGCGATCGGCGAACTCGTCCTGGTACCGGGTGTCGATCGTGAGGATCTGCGCGCCCTGGTCGCGATGCCCGCGGGCGAGCCGGCCGAGATGCTCTGGTCGAGACGGTCCAACGACAACATTCCCTCCCCGCTCGCCTATGACGCGAAGTTCTACTTCCTGAAGGGCGACTCCGCTCAGCTCACGGTGCTGGACTCCGCCAGCGGCGAGGTCGAGTACGGTCCCGAGCGCTTGCAGGGCGTGAGCGAGGCCTGGGCCTCACCCGTGATCGCAGGTGGCCGCCTGTACGTGACCGGGCGGGACGGCACGGTCGAGGTGCTCGCGCTCGAGCCCGAGATCGCGACCTTGGCTGTGAACGTGCTGCCCGACGCCTTCGACGCCTCGCCTGCGGCCGCTGGGGACGAGCTCTTCCTGCGCGGCAAGAGTCACCTGTACTGTCTGGCGGAGCCGGACCTGAAGTAGGCCTTGCACGGGGAACGTCTCGCCTCCCCGGCGCGTGACGCGCTCGACCAGAGCTACTGGATCAACGCTCTTGACGCCGCCGGAGCCTGGCTGCGGTCCGCGCCCGTCTCGGCGGGGCGGAAGTCGAGCAGCTCGAGCTCGAGGTTGGTCGCGCCGCGGAAGGTGTTCCACTTCGGGGTGAAGACCGCGTCGATCGGTTGGCCGAGCACGAGCTCGTCGAGGCGCGGGCCGGCGCGGAAGGCCAGGGCCTTGAGGACGTGGTGGCCCTTGCGCAGGTGCAGCAAGAGGTGGCTCTTTTCGGCGCCGACCGCGCGCGGCGGCTCGGCCAGGTAGACGGCGCGCGCGAGGAACACGGGCGCGTCGTTGTGCGCGCCGAAGGGCGCGAGACGTTCGAGCTCCTTCATCTGTGCGCGGGTCATGTGCTCGAAGGGAAGCTCGCAGTCGATCGCGAGCACGCTCTCGGGGTGCTCGGCGCCGTCCAGCATGGCGCGCGCGCGTTCGGCGATCGCGGCGCGCGCGCGCGCGACGTTCTCGCTCCTGATCTCGAGTCCGGCGGCCTGCTCGTGGCCGCCGAAGCGCTCCAGGTGCTCGGCCGCGCCGGCGATGGCCGCGAGCACGCTGAAGCGTCCTACGGTGCGCGCGCTGCCGCGCCCGCTCGCGCCGTCGAGGCCGATCACGACCGCGGGCCGGC
>JABFRZ010000625.1 GCA_013140785.1 Planctomycetota bacterium
ATCGTAAGCTCCTGGCCGGCTCTCGCCGGCGGACAGGAGGCCGATGACCCGCCCCTGCTCTACCTATTCAAAGCGGCAAGACTTTCCGCCACCCCAACAACTCCCTCCTCGGGGAAGTGCTGACTGCCGTGCTGTTGGAACTTGTGCTCGGTCGGGCGGAGGGTAGCCGCACTGGAGAAGGGCCGCAATGGGTCACGCACGTTCTTCAGATGGATGTCGCGCTCCTTGCCAGTCGATCGTGGGCCGGAGGCGCCGGACCCTCGGGAGCCGAGAGCGCGTGGAAGAGCGCGAGCGGCTTAGACGGGGTCGCCTGGCGCCAGAGCCCTCGACTCATCGGCCTACTTCGGCGCCATGGGCGCGGCCATGAACTACGCCTTCGCCAACCGCCAGGTGATCACGCACCGCGTGCGCGCCTGCTCGGGACGTCGGCGGCCGAGCAGCGCACCTTCGGCTCCTGCTGCCACGGCGCCGGCCGCGTGCTCAGCCGCACCAAGGCCCGCGAGCTGGCCAAGGGCCGCGACATCGGGCGCGAGCTCGCGAAGCAGGGCATCTCGCTGCAAGCCGCCGGCCGCGCCACGGTCGAGGAGGTAATCAGCGAGGCCTACAAGGACGTCGCCGACGTGATCGAAGTCGTCGTGCGCGCGGGCCTCGCGAGGCCGGTCGCGAAGCTGAAGCCGTTCGCGGTCGTGAAGGGCTGAAGCGTCACCCCTCGGGACCCGCGTCGAGCGCTACTCGCCGAGGCGCTCACGCAACCCCCAACCTCGCAGAGGAGCACCCTCCGTCGGTCCTTGCAAATCGGGAGTCGGACTTCAGAATTGCAAGGATGATCCCCCGCCGACTGGCCCCAGAGGTTGCTCGGGCATTGGCCTCTTTCCCTGTCGTCGCCCTGCTCGGGCCGCGTCAAGTCGGCAAGACGACCCTCGCCCTCGCCCTGAGAGACACCCTCGAGAAGCCTGCGATCTACCTCGATCTCGAGCGCGACTCCGACCGGAGCAAGCTCGTCGAAGCGGAGCTGTACCTCACTCGGCAGAAGGCACGCCTCGTCATCCTCGACGAGGTCCGGCGTCTGCCCGAGCTCTTTCCCTTGCTGCGCAGCCTGGTCGATGAACGCATCCGCGCGGGCGAGCGCGCCGGACACTTCCTCGTCCTGGGCTCGGCCTCGCGGGACCTCTTGCGACAGTCCTCCGAGTCGCTGGCCGGACGCATCGCGTACTTCGAGCTGAAGCCGCTCGGCCTCGACGAGCTCGCACCCGTCGATGGCGCGCCGGCGCTCGATCGCGCCTGGCTGCGAGGAGGCTTTCCTGGGAGCTATCTCGCGGCGAGCGACGAGCAGAGCTGGACCTGGCGCGGGCAATTCATCGCGACCTACCTCGAGCGCGACATCCCCCAGCTCGGGCCGCGCCTCCCGGCCGAACGCATGCGGCGGTTGTGGAGCATGCTCGCGCACGGGCAGGGCGACGTCTGGAATGCATCGAAACTCGCCGCCGGACTCGAGGTTTCGGGCCGGACGGTGCGCACCTACCTCGACGTCCTCTCGGATCTGTACATGGTGCGCCAACTCCAGCCCTGGGCCGGGAACACAAAAAAGCGCCTGGTGCGCTCGCCCAAGACATACGTGCGCGACAGCGGCCTGCTCCACCGCCTGGCGAACGTCCCCTATCTGGAGACGCTGCTCGGGAGTCCGCTGTGCGGGCGCTCCTGGGAGGGGTTCGCGGTCGAACAGATGCTCGCGCGCCTGCCGGATTCCTGGCAAGCCTTCTACTACCGCACCTCGGCTCAGGCGGAGATCGACCTCGTGCTGGAGGGACCCGCGCGACACGTCGTCGCGATCGAGATCAAGCGCTCCTCCTCGCCCCGGCCCGAGAAAGGCTTCCTGAACGGGTGCGAGGACGTCCGGGCGGCCGAGCGCTTCTTCGTGATCCCCGCGGGTGAAGAGCACCCGATCGGACACGGGACCGAGGCCATGCCGCTCGCAAGCATGCTCGAACGCCTGTCTGTTCTCTGGGCCACGTGACCGGAGCCGGCGCGTGCCGGCGGCCTTCAGGGCCGCGCGACGTGCTCGCTCAGGACCTGGCAGTCCACGACCATCAGCGTTTCCTCCACGAACATGAGCGGCCTGGCCGCGGAGATGCCCTCCAGATAGCGCGTCAGCTCGGGGTACTTCGAATTGCCGTAGTCGTGCCAAGCGATCACCGAGGCCGGGCTTGGACGGCGCATGCGGTAGGCATTCTCGGTGTCGGAGGTCACCGTCCGCTCGTCGTGCCCGCCGTCGATCCAGATGAAGTCGAACTCGCCGAGTCCGGTCGGCTCGAACTCATTCGAGTCGCACAGCAACCGCTGGATGCGTCCATCGAGCTTCCGGAGCGGCGCTCGGCTCAGGCTGAGCTTCTTGTCCTCCTCGACCGCCGAGGAGCCCGTCGCTCCCGCGGGGAGGTCCAGCGTGCACACCTCCGCCTCCGGTGCATTCAACGAAAGCATCGCGGTCGTGCTGCCAAGGTAGGTCCCGAACTCGAAGATGCGTCGCGCCCGCGAGATCCTGAGCAGCGCCAGCAGCAGCGCCTTCTCCAGCATCAGCGGCTCGCCCACGAACTGCTTCGGGAGGTCCAACGTCACCCGCTCCTGGCCTGCGGGGACCAGTGCGAACACATGGTGCGGTCGAATACGCCTCATCGGTCGGACTCTACGCTCTCGATGGCCGCTAGAGCCAGCGCGCGCCAAGCTGCGCGCAGCGGCTCGGCCAGCAGAGCGCCTGCGCGCTCGACGACCGCGTACAGGCTCTGCGCGGCGGCCAGGTTCTCGCTCAGGGTGTGGGCGAGGCGGGCATCCTCGCGCGCTTGCACGACCTCGCCCTGGGCGACCAGCGAGACCAAGGGCGCGCCGCGCAGGGCCTGGCTGAGCTTCTTC
>JABFRZ010000343.1 GCA_013140785.1 Planctomycetota bacterium
CGCCCGCAGCTCATCCGCTGGCTCGGGCTCCTGAAGACCAAGCTCGAGCCGCGCCCGCGCCGCAAGCACGGCAACATCCCGCTGTGATAACCCTATTCCTTGATGCCACGTCGTCGCTTGCTCAGGAAGAAGGCAGCCGCGTTGCCGTGGAACTTATTATTGTTCCGGCGATAACGGCTCTTGCCGGCGCAATTGGGGTCGTCGCTGGCGGTTGTATCGCACTCTACGGCCAGCGAGTCGAGAGAATGGAGCGACGCAGGATTCGACTGCTGGAAGCGTACGAGGATTGGATCGTAGCGAGCGATCGTTTGGCTCAGATGGAGACCAAGGCATTCCTCTTGTGGATGCAAGGAGAGGAAACACACCCTCAAGACCCGATCCAGCAGGATCTAGGCGATCAGATGAAGGTGACTTGGGACGCAGCGTTGGCCGCTGAGAATAGTGAAGGCGGCGCGCGTGCCAAGATCTTGGGAATGGACTGGGGAAGCAATGAAGTCGGCCTGATCGGCAAGGTTGCCGAGATCAAGCTCAACGTCCTTGTCCAGAAAGAGATTGCGGAGGGAAAACTCCCTCAGCAGCGGAAGGCTGCGCAGGGGAGGTTCTTCGAACTTGAGCGAGAGCAAGCTGAGCTAAGAACGCAGGTCATTGCCGGCGTGCATCGACGAATTGGCTCGAAGCTGACCCATTAGCGATGTTCAAGCGCATCCTGATCGCGAACCGTGGCGCGAGCGGCGGGCTCGAACCGCGCGTGAGCTCGTGCGCGCGAGAGGCGCGCCGAGGTCGCGGCGGCCTGCTCGGATTCGAGCGCGCGGCGCGTGCTCAACTGGCACCTCGGCCGATTCGCCAGCCCGCCGACGCAGGAGCCGCGAGCGTTCGAGACGCTATCCTCGTTGCCCGAGCCATGCCATGAAGCGCGCTACCGCCCTGACGATCCTGAGAGAGAGCTGTCCTGAGCTCCAGCAACGCTTCGGGGTGAAGTCTCTGGCCCTGTTCGGGTCCGTTGCGCGCGATGAATCGGGCCTCGGGAGCGACGTGGACATACTCGTCGAATTCGAGCAGGTACCGGGACTTTCCCAGTACATGGCGGCCAAGTTCTGGCTGGAGGAGCGGCTCGGGGCCTCCGTCGATCTCGTGATGCGCGACGCACTCGAGGACTGGGCAAGGCCCCTGGTGGATGCCGAGGCGATCCGTGTCGCGTAGCTGGGTCCTGTTCCTGCGGGACATGCTCGAGGGCGCCGCGAAGATCGAGCGCTTCACGGCCGGCAAGGATCTCGCGGGCTTCGCCGCCGACGCGATGGCCTACGATGCCGTCATTCGGAATCTGGAGCTGCTCGGTGAGGCGGCCAAGAACATCCCCGAGGAGATCCGAAGACGCTATCCGCAGGTGGACTGGCGCAGCATTGCCGGTCTGCGGGATGTGCTCGCGCATTCCTACTTCGCCCTCGACGACGCCACGTTGTGGCGCATCATCCGTGAGGACGTGCGGCGCATCGCTCCCGAGCTCGAGCGCATCGCACGCGAGAATCCCTGAGCATGTTCAAGCGCATCCTGATCGCGAATCGCGGCGAGATCGCGCTGCGCGTCCTGCGCACGGCGCGCGAGATGGGCATCGAGGTCGCGGCGGTGTACTCGGACTTCGACAAGCGCGCGCTGCACGCGCGGCTCGCGAACGTGGCGCTGCCGCTGGGCGGATCGACGCCGGCCGAGAGCTACCTTTCCATCGAGAAGATCATCGCGGCCGCCAAAGAATCGGGTAGCGAGGCGATCCACCCGGGCTACGGCTTCCTGTCGGAGAACCAGGACTTCGCGCAGGCTGTGCTGGACGCGGGGCTCGTGTGGATCGGGCCGCCGCCCGAGGCGATCCTCGCCATGGGCGACAAGATCGAGAGCCGCAAGTGCATGCTGGCGGCCGGAGTGCCGGTCGTGCCGGGGATCGTGGAGGCGCTCGCCGACCCGCAGCAGGCCGTGAAGGAGGCCGCCAAGGTCGGCTACCCCATCGCGCTCAAGGCCTCGGCCGGCGGCGGCGGCAAGGGCATCCGCGTGGTGCGCGACGCGGCGCACATGGAAGCGGCGTTCCGCGGCGCCTCGAGCGAGGCCGAGAAGGCCTTCGGCGACGGGCGCGTGTACCTCGAGCGCTACCTCGACAAGCCGCGCCACGTCGAGATCCAGGTGCTGTTCGACGCGCACGGGAACGGCGTGCACCTGGGCGAGCGCGAGTGCAGCGTGCAGCGCCGGCACCAGAAGTTGATCGAGGAGTCGCCGTCGCCGGTCATGCTGGGGAGAGAGGGGGTGGACGCGAAGCTGCGCGCGCAGATGGGCGCCGTCGCGCTGGCCGCCGCGCGCGCGGTCGGCTACGTCAACGCCGGCACGGTCGAGTTCCTCTACACCGACGCCAGCGGCAGAGGAGAGTTCTTCTTCCTGGAGATGAACACGCGCCTGCAGGTCGAGCATCCCGTCACCGAGATGGTCACGGGCCTCGACCTCGTGAAGGAGCAGCTGCGCATCGCGGCCGGCGAGACGCTCGGCTACTCCCAGGGCGACGTGCAGTTCCGCGGACACGCGCTCGAAGTGCGCCTGAACGCCGAGGATCCCGCGGGCGGCTTCCTGCCCTCGACCGGCACCATCCACAACCTGCGCTTCCCCGGCGGTCCGTGGGTGCGCGTCGATTCCGGGCTCTACCGCGGCATGGAGGTCGGGCTCGACTACGACCCGCTGCTGGCGAAGATCATCGCCTGGGCGCCGACGCGCATCGAGGCGATCGAGCGCATGCGCCGCGCCTTGACCGAGCTCAACGTGGGTGGCGTCAAGACCAGTGCGCCCGCCGCCATGGCGGTGCTTGAGGACGAGCGCTTCCGCGCCGGGACTTTCGACACGCACCTGCTCGAGACGATCGACTTCAAGG
>JABFRZ010000637.1 GCA_013140785.1 Planctomycetota bacterium
GCTCGAGCGCGCCGCAGACCTGCCGGTCCGCCTCCGTTTGGATGCACGCGACGCGCGCGCGACCGGCCGCGCTCAGGCGCAGCGGCTTGGTGCGCCGGTCCGCGCCCTCGGGGCTGACCTGGATCAGTCCCGCGCTGATCAAGGGCTGCACCGTGCGGCTGGCGGTGGACTTGTCGACCTCCAGGATCTCGGCCAGTTCGCCAGTGGTCAGTTGCCCGAGCCGGGCCAGCTCGATCAGCGCGTGGCATTGGGCCGGCGTGCAGTCGACCCCCTCGAGGCGGTTGCGCATCAGACCGAGCACGCGCACCAGCCGGCGCGACGAGTCGCGCAGGGCGGCCACCTCCTTGGACAGGTTGGGGTCGGCGGGAGCCGGAGAAGGCATGGATGCATATTACATCGATTCAGGTGTGGATCGCAACCATCTGGCAGCTTTCGGGCCGGCCTGGGCCCCTGGCGAGGGCCGGGTAGCGCCCACCCCCGATGCCCGAGGGAATTGACCTCGTCCCGCTGCTCGAGCTGGCGACCCGCGCGCCCTCCTCGCACAACACCCAGCCGTGGCTGTTCCGCGCGCGCGGCGACTCGATCGAGCTGCACGCCGATCGAACGCGCGCCCTGCCGATCAACGACCCCCACGACCGCGAGCTCACGATCCGTTGCGGCGCGACGCGGCGCTGGCGCAGCTCGAGGTCGCGGCGGCCGCGGTAGGACACGGGACGCGCGCGCTGCTCCTGCCGTCGGCGCAGGACCCCGATCACCTGGCGACGGTGACGCTCGCCGACTGAACCCGCGCCCGCGACAGCCGTTGGCTCGCGCGCCGTGCCTGCCTTGATCCCCGGGCTGTTCGCCCTTGCGGCGCTGACCCAGAACACCACGCCACCCGCGGCGGAGCTGCGCGCCGCGCTCGACGCCCTGCGCGACGGTGTGCCCGGAGAGCCCGCGTTCGAGGCCGCCCTGCCGCGCATCGGGGACCTGATCCGCTCGGACAATGCCTGGTTCCGCGACGCCGGTGCCTGGCTGGCGGGCGAGCACGGGCGGCGCGAATGCGTGCCCGACCTGCTCGCGACGCTGCCGAAGACCGGGCACGAGCGTGATGAACTCACGGACCTCGCGCTGGAGGATAGGACATCGAAGCGCATGACCTTGCGAACCGGCAGCCTTGCTCGCGTACTTGGCAGTGCGTTTCGGGCGGGCTGGATCGGTTTCGAGGCCTCGAGTGAGCGTTCCTTGGTGACTCGTTGGGCTTGTCGAGGGGGCCCGAGGCGTGTATTTGGGTAGGCAGGCAAGGCATGGCCCGGGCCGCATCCCGTTGGAGAAGCGGCAACACTCCATCTGGGTGCCTGGCATCAGCCGGCGAAGTCGAACTCGGGCGGCGCCCGCGCGGGGGCGAGCCGCGGCGCTTCGGTGTCGAGGCCGAGGTGCGCGAGGATCTTGCGCACAACCGCTCCGTCGGTGATGAGAGCGATGAGCTTGCGTTTCTCGCCGCACCAGGGGCAGGTGAGGACGTCGATCTCGAACACCCTCTTCAGCAGGTCGGCCCACCTTGCTCGGTGTGGCCGCAGGGCCGCGGTGGCCAGCGCCTGAGCGGGTGTTCGCGGCTCTCGGCTGGCGGAGCGCCCGCCGCTGGGCACGATCCAGTCGCGCCATTCGGCGGCCGGCGCGAGCACGCCGTGGCACCGCTCTGCTGACCGATGGCGACCCGACCCTGCACCGCGGCGGCGTAGAGCTCGGCCAGCAGCGGCTCGTCGGGCTGGATCTGCTCTTCGTCCGGCTCGGCCTTCGGAAGTCGGCCGCAGCGCGTGAGGTGGCGCAAGATGCGCCGGTGCAGGCGCGTGGTGAGCTCGACGACATCCTGGTCAGTGAGCGGCTCGCTGCGGCGGAAGACGGGCCGCTCGAGCGGGCTCGCACTCGAGTAGACCCCGTCGAGCACGAGCGCATGGAAGTGGAGATTCAGATTGAGCGCACTCCCGAAGCGCTGCGCCACGACGACCGCGCCCGAGCGACCGGCCGTGATGCCCGCGCTCTCGGCGCACTCCCTCAGCCAGGCGAGCAGCGTGCGCACGAAGATGCGCCGCACCGCGCTGCAGAGCTTCGCGTCATAGGCGAGTAGGTAGCGGATGCGGTAGGGGAAGGAGAGCACCCACTGTCGGATCGGTACCGCGGGCAGCACCTCTTCGACGAGGTGCATCGCCGTGTCCGCCATGCGCCGGCCGCAGCACGAGGGACAGAAGCCGCGCCCCTTGCAGGAGAAGGCCACCAGCTCGTCCCGGCCGCAGCTTGCGCAGTGCACTCGCGCGAAGCCGTTCGCCAGGATGCCGCAGTCGAGGTAGCGGTAGAGCTCGCGCCGCACGAAGGCCGGCAACCCCGGCCCGGCGCGCTCGTCCGCGCGCGCGAGGAAGGTCTGGAGGTGGCCGAGGAGGATTTGATGGAGCACTCCGCGCTGGGGCTCCCGGCGGTGGCGCGTGCGGGGGGATGGGGCTCGGCGGCAATCCATGCCGGGCAAGGACCGCGGGCACCGCGCGCGGTGTCGGATCGGAAGCGTTTGGCGGCCGCCGAGTCTGGCTGGTCCCGACGTTGACCAGGCGAGAGCGGAGAACTCGCTCCGCGCTCCTCCTCTGCGCCGCGTTGCGCGCTATCCTGCCGCGCCGCGACACCCGGACGGCACCATGACCGACGCGAGGACCGACACGAGCTCCGACCAGCCGTTGATCGTGCAGGGCGACTTCACGGTGCTGCTCGAGGTCGCGAGCTCACGCTTCCGCGCGGCGCGCGAGGGGCTGATCGCGTTCGCGGAGCTGGTGAAGTCGCCGGAGCACTTCCACACCTACCGCATCACGCCGCTGTCGATCTGGAACGCGCGCGCGGCGGGGATGGAGCCGGGGCGCATCCTGGCGACGCTGGAGG
>JABFRZ010000130.1 GCA_013140785.1 Planctomycetota bacterium
CTCCTGATCGCTGACCACGCGCGTGGGCCGGCTCGCTCCGCCGCGCGCGGCGGAGCGCTCGTCGCGCAGCGCGGCCAGGACCTTGGCGGGCGTGAAGGGCAGGTGCCGCAGACGGATGCCGACGGCATCGAAGACCGCGTTCGAGATGGCGGGGATCGAGGGGTGCAGCGGGCCCTCGCCGGCCTCCTTGGCGCCGTAGGGACCCTCGGGGTCGAGGCTCTCGACGATCAAGGCGTGCAGCTCGGGCGTGTCCACCGCCGTAGGGATGCGGTAGTCGAGCAAGGACGGCCCCGCGTGCAGCCCGAAGCGATTGACGCGGTGGTCTTCCATCAAGGCTTCGGCGATGCCCATGTAGGCCGAGCCCTCGATCTGGCCCGCCACCAGCATCGGGTTGAGCGCGCGCCCGCAGTCGTGCGCGATCCAGCAATTCTGGACGGTGATGCGCCCAGTCTCCTCGTCCACGCTCACCTCGACCACGTGGGCCGTGAACGAATACGCCGGCGAGGCCCCGATCGTGCCGCCGCGGTAGTCGCCGCCGAGCTTGGGCGTGTTGTAGGCCCCGGTCTCGCCCAGCGTGTCGAAGCGCGCCTCGGCCAGCTGGAAGAGCTCGCGCGAGCCGATCTCGTGCGCGGGATCCTCGCGGTCGTAGGCCCGCCCGAGACCGAGCCCGATGCGCGCCTCGCTCACCTGCCAGTGCTCGGCCAGGGCCGTCACGAGCTTCTGGCGCAGCTTGCGGCAGGCGTCGATCAAGGCGTTCCCGACCATGAAGGTCACGCGCGATGAGTAGGCGCCGAGGTCCACCGGGCACAGATCCGTGTCGGCCGCCACCACGCGCACGTCGGCCGGATCGAGCCCGAGCTCCTCGGCCACGATCGTGCGCGCGATCGAGTTCGAGCCCTGGCCGATGTCGTTGCCGCCCGTGAAGACCGTCACGAGGCCCGAGCGGTCGAGCTTGAGCTGCACGCCCGCCTGCGGCATCGCGTTCGGGTACACGGGGTAGTTCGTGCCCGTGATGTACATCGAGCCGGCCAGACCCAGACCGCGCCCGCGCGGCAGTTGGCCGCGCCGCGTCTTCCAGCGCGAGGCGCGCTCGACCTCGTCCAAGCAAGCGAGGAACCCGTTCGAGGTCACGCGCTGGCCGTTGACCGTCTGCACGTGCTCGCCCTGGAAGTTGCGGCGCCGCAGCTCGAGCGGATCGAGCGCGAGCTTCTCCGCGAGCTGGTCGAGCTGCACCTCGAAGGCGAAGCGCGGTTGGACCGAACCGTGCCCGCGTTTCGGCCCACAGGGCGGCTTGTTCGTGAACACGCGCGTCGCGTCGAAGCGGTAGGCGGGGAAGTGGTAGGGCCCGGTGAGCAGCTGGCCCGAGTAGTAGGTCGTGACCAGGCCGAAGGACGAGAACGCGCCACCGTCGATCAGGATCTTCGCATCGACCGCGGTCAGCCTGCCGTCGCGACGCGCGCCCGTCGTGTAGCGCATCTTCATCGGGTGGCGCCCGCGGTGCGCATAGAAGACCTCCTCGCGCGTCCACAGACACTTCACCGGCCGCCCGGTGAGCATGGCCAGCTTCGCGACCACGAACTCGAGCGCGAAGGGGTCGCTCTTGCCGCCGAAGGCGCCGCCCAGGCACGGCTGGATCACGCGCACGCGCGCCTCGGGCAGCTCGAGCACGCGCGCCAGCGCCTTCTGCACGTAGTGCGTGATCTGGGTCGAGGACCACACCGTCAAGACGCCGTCCGCGCCGAACTGGGCCAGGGCGCAGTGCGGCTCGATCGGGGTGTGGGTGGTGCCGTGGAATTCGTAGTCGTCCTCCACCACGACCTCGGAGCTCGCCAGGGCCTGGTCCACGTCGCCGAACTCGAGGCGCACGTGCTTCGAGACGTTGCCGCGGTGCTCCTTCTGCTTCTGCTCGGCGCTCTGCTCGTGGATCTGCGGCTCCGGGGTCGCGCGCGCATCCTCGGGCTCGAGGAACGCCCGCAGCGGCTCGTACTCGACCCGGATCGCTTTCAGCGCCAGGTTGGCGGTGTCCTCGTCGAGCGCCGCGATGGCCGCGACCTCGTCGCCGATGAAGCGCACCTTCTCGAGCGCGAGCGCGTGCTCGTCCTGTGTCCAGGGGATCACGCCGTAGGCGATGGGCATGTCCCGGCCGGTGATGACCGCGTGCACGCCGGGCAGCGCCAAGGCCGCGCTCGTGTCGATCGCGCGGATGCGCGCGTGCGCGTGCGGGCTGCGCAGGATCTTCGCGTGCAGCATGTTGGGCAGCACGAGATCGTCGGTGTACAGCGCGGCTCCGGTCGCCTTGGCCAGGCCGTCGATCTTGCGCTGCGCCTTGCCCACGACGCGGAAACCCTCCGGCCACGGCGGCCCGCTGCCGTGCACGTCGCGCGCGCTCATCGCGGCGCCTTCTCGTCGGGCTCGCGCTTCCACGGGTTCTGGCCCGGCGCCCAGGCCGGCGACTCGGGCGCGCTGCCACAGGCCTCCGCCACGCACAGCTCGACCGCCTGGATGATCTGCGTGTAGCCCGTGCAGCGACACAAGTTGCCGGACAGCGCGGCGCGGATTTCTGTCCGCGTCGGGTTCGGCTTCGCGTTCAAGAGCGCGCGCGCCGAGAGCATCATGCCCGGCTGACAGAAGCCGCACTGCAACGCGCCGCACCGATCGAAGGCGGCCTGCACCGGGTCGGGGCCGACGCCGCCGGCCGCGAGGTGCGCCGGCATCAGGCCCTCGATCGTGGTGATGCGCTGCCCCGCGCAGCGCGCGGCCAGCGTCAGGCAAGCGAGGATCGGCGCGCCCTCGAGCAGGACCGTGCAGGCGCCGCAGTCGCCCTTGTCGCAGCCTTGCTTGGAACCGGTCAGGCCGAGGCGATAGCGCAGCACCTCCAGCAAGGTCCAGTGGGCCGGCGCGGCCACCTCCAGACGGTCGCCGTTTACTTGCAGCTCCTGGACGCGCATTCTTCGCGGATTCTCCCCCATGTCCCGACGGCGAACAAGACCAGCGGCGGCCGCGCTGTCCGCACCCGAGCGAGAAGCTCGCGCGGACGCCTCGCGCAGCCGGGCCGCGATCGAGGCCGCCATCCAACGCGTCTTCGCGCCGCACCTCACAGGCGGGCAGGGCGCGCGCTTCGTCGGCGCCTGGCGCAAGACCCTGCGCATGCTGCGCCCGCTGGGCGCGGTCTCCCAGGGCAACTCGGTGCGCGTGCTCACCGACGGCGACGAGGTCTTCGAGGCCGCGTGGGCCGCGATCGCCGCGGCCAAGACTTCGGTGCACCTCTCGACCTACATCCTCGAGTCCGACCGGGTGGGGGAGCGCACGCTGCTCGAGCTGGAGCGCGCGGCCGAGCGCGGCTGCCATGTGCTGCTGGTGCTGGACGCGTTCGGCTCGCACCGCGTGTCCGCCGAGCGCCTGGCACGCGTGCGCAGGGCCGGAGCGACGGTGATCGCCTTCAACCCCATCGTGCGCTGGCGCGCGCCCTTCTCGCGGCTGGTGCGCTACCACCGCAAGATCCTGGTGGTCGATCGGCGGCTCGCGTTCTGCGGCGGCATGAACGTGGCGGAGGAGTACGCCGGCGCGCGCCACGGCAGCGGGCTGTTCCGCGACACGCAGGTCGCACTCGAGGGACCCTGCGCGCGCGATCTGGCCGAGCTGATCGAGCGCGACGCGAGCGGTGACGGGACCCTCGAGCGCCGCGCGCCTGCCGCCGAGGCCGCGCCCTCGGGCAGCCTGGTGCAGATCCTCGAGTCGCACGTGCGCCGCCACCGGCGTGCGATCCAGAAGGCCCTGCGCGTGACGCTCGGGCGCGCGCTGGAACGCTGCTACCTGAGCTCGCCCTACTTCGTTCCGCCGGCGCGCCTGAAGAGCGCGCTCATGCACGCTGCGCGGCGCGGGGTGGACGTGCGCGTGCTCACCGCCGGACGTTCGGACGTCCCGCTCGTGCGTCTCGCCAGCCAACACCTCCACGGGCGCCTCTTGCGCGCCGGCGTGCGCATCTTCGAGCTCGAGGCGCGCGTGCTGCACGCCAAGACCGTGACGGTGGACGGCGTGTACGCCTCGGTCGGCTCCTTCAACCTCGACTACTGGTCCGACCGCCGCAACCTGGAGGTCTCGGTGACGGCGCTGGACCGGGGTGCCGCCTGCGCGCTGGAACAGCAATTCCTGCGCGACCTCGAGGGCGCGCGCGAGGTGCGCCTCGAGCACTGGATGCAGCGCTCCTGGCCGAGGCGCTGCGCGGGTTGGCTCGCCTACCAGCTCTTTCGTCTGTGACGCGGGTCGTGGGTCGGTTGACTCGACGACCGTGCCGCGCTCGGGCCACCGCCGGTAGCCTGCTTCGGGTATCTTGCCGGCCCGTTTTTGCGCGACCTGCTGCGCGACTCACCCGCCCGCTCCGATCCCAACGCTCGTTCCCAACATGGACTTCCTGCGCGAACTCGGCCTGCAGCACGACAACTCCGGCGCGTACAACGGCGAGTGGCTGGCCTGCACGGGCGAGTGGCTCGCGAGCCACGACCCCGCCACGGGCAAGGTGATCGGTCGCGTGCGTCAGGCAACCGGCCTGGAGTACGAGGCCTGCGTGGCGGCTGCGCACGCCGCCTTCCTGCGCTGGCGCGAGGTGCCCGCCCCCAAGCGCGGCGAGATCGTGCGCAAGCTCGGCAACGCCATGCGCGAGAAGAAGGACGCGCTCGGACGCCTGGTGACGCTCGAGATGGGCAAGATCCTGCAGGAGGGCTGGGGCGAGGTGCAGGAGGCGATCGACATCGCCGACTTCGCCGTGGGCCAGTCGCGCATGCTGTACGGGCTCGCGCTGCACTCCGAGCGTCCTGGTCATGCGATGCGCGAGCACTGGCACCCGCTGGGCGCGGTGGGCGTCATCACGGCCTTCAACTTCCCGATGGCGGTGTGGGCCTGGAACTCGATGTTGGCCTACGTGTGCGGCGACCCGGTGGTGTGGAAGCCCTCGAGCGAGACGCCGCTGTGCGCGATCGGGCTCACCAACGTGGTGCGGCCCGTGCTCGAGGCCGAGGGCTTCGGCGCGCTGGCCACGCTCGTGATCGGTTCGGGGCGCGAAGTCGGCAACCGGCTGCTCACCGACAAACGCCTGCCGCTGATCTCGTTCACCGGCTCGACCGGGGTCGGCAGGAAGGTGGCCGTGACCGTGGGTGAGCGCTTCGCTCGTTCGATCCTCGAGCTGGGCGGCAACAACGGTTTGATCCTGATGGACGACGCCGACCTGGAGCTCGCGATCCCCGCGATCCTGTTCGGCTCGGTCGGTACGGCCGGACAGCGCTGTACGACCACGCGCCGCCTGCTGGTCCACGAGAAGATCGCCGACGAGGTCGAGCGGCGCCTGCTGCGCGCCTACGAGCAGGTGAGGATCGGCAACCCCTCGCACGAGAAAACCCTGTGCGGGCCGCTGGTGTCGCCGAGCGCGGTCGAGGAGATGATGAGCGCACTCGCGCAGCTCGAGCAGGAGGGCGGGAAGGTCTTGTGCGGCGGCGAGCGCGTCAAGCTGCCCGGGGCCGAGGCCGGCGGCAACTTCGTGCAGCCCGCCATCGCGCGCGCCGAGAACCACTACAAGATCGTGCAGACCGAGACCTTCGCCCCGATCCTCTACGTGATCCGCGTCAAGGACTTCGACGACGCGATCCGGAAGCACAACGACGTGCCGCAGGGACTCACCTCGGCGATCTTCACGCTCGACGTGCGCCACGCCGAGCGCTTCCTGTCCACGCTCGGCTCCGACTGCGGCATCGCCAACGTGAACATCGGTACGAGCGGGGCCGAGATCGGCGGCGCCTTCGGCGGCGAGAAGGAAACCGGCTGGGGCCGCGAGTCGGGCTCCGACTCCTGGAAGCAGTACATGCGCCGCCAGACCAACACCGTCAACTGGAGCAACGCCCTGCCGCTCGCGCAGGGGATCCAGTTCGGGTAGGCGCTCGCGTGCGACAGGCCGGTTTCCTCTCCGGGCGCGTCGTGGGCGGCCCGAACCTCCGCTGGGACGCGGCCGTGCACGTGCGTTCGCTCGACGGCTCTTTCGTGCTCGACGGCGGTTTGGACGAGGGGACGTTCCGTGTCGGGCCGTTGCCGACAGGCGAGTATCTCGTGAGCGCTGGCGAGGCAGAGGTCACCACCGAGGTCGTGCGTGCCGCTGCGGGAGCGAGTGACTTGGAGCTGGCGGTGGTCCTCTCGCCGGTACGTCTCGTTCCAGCTGCTCGGCGTGGAAGAACGAGCCTCGTTCGAGATGAGCCTGATCGACCTCGAGACCGGCATGGGAGCTCGAGCGCGCATCTCGTCGAAGGCGGGCGAGTCGTGGACACCGCAACCGTGCAGGTTGCTCCCGGCGAACGGCCCCGGATTTTGCTCGAGCCGCGCTGAAAGCGCTCGACCCCGTCCTCCATCCTCAGCTCGCCGCGTTGCGAGCAACTCGAAGGACGAGTGGCCGCCCCTCGCCACGTGCCGTAAGCTGGCATCTGGACCGTGTTGGTCGCCGAGCGAGCGTCGCCGGTCGCCGATCGAACGCCCTGGAGCCCCATGAGCGTCCCCATCGCCAGCCCCATGACCGCGGCCCCCGGACCCCGGATCCAGCTCAGCCGCAAGAAGAAGGTCGCCTTCACGGCCGTCGTCTTCGTCGCCTTCTGCCTCGTCACGGAGGCCGGCGCGCGGGTGGCTTCTTACTTCTACTACGGGCGAAATCCCTACTACCTGCTGTACGGGTATCGCTCGTGGACCAACGACGAGGGCACGGGGCACTCCGAAAAGCTCGACGGGTACTTCAAGTTCCCGCCCAACCAGACGATCGAGTACGGCACGCCGGAGCCCTGTCGCATCAACAACCACGGCTTCCGTGGCGCCGATTTCGAGGCGCAGAAGCCGCCGGGCACCTTTCGCATCGTGGCGCTCGGCGCCTCGAGCACCTTCGGCTACCTCAGCACCGACCAGCAGACCTACCCCTATCTCCTCGGGCGGCTGCTCGGCGAGCGGGTAGACGGACTGGCCGTCGAGGTGCTCAACGCAGGCATCCCGCACTCGACCACGGACAACATCGCCGCCGCGTTGGAGCGCGAGCTCCTCGGCTACGAGCCCGACCTCCTCACGCTCTACACCTGCTGCGCCGACTCGGTGCGTCCGCTGGCCGAGAGCGGCGTCCAGAAGACCTGTCGCCTGCTCGACGAGTACTCGGCCGCGTACGCGGGCCTGCGCAAGGCCGTGAACTCGGTCGTCGGCCCCGTGCTCTTCGGACAGTGGACGGACTTCCTGCCCAAGATGGACAAGGCCGCGCTCGAGCGCCAGGTCGAGCTGCACGAGGCACGCACGCGCGGCAACCTGGAGCGCATCGTCGCGCTCGCGCGCGCGCGCGGGATCCCGATCGTATTCATCCGCCAGCCGCTCACGAGCTGGTTCGACCGCGTGAAGTGGGGGCTCGCTTCCGAGAGCGACCCGCGCCCGGGATACGAAGAGGAGTACCGGGCCATCCAGGCCGAGCTCGAGAGCACCGGCCACATCCACGGATTCGAGACCACGCTCTACCTTCACCATCACCTCATCGCGATCGTCGATGAGCTGGCCGCGAAGTACGGTTACCCGACGGTGGACAACATCGCCCTCGTCAGCGAGAAGCCCGAGACGCTGGGGTCTTGGGTGCACCTCACGCACGAGGCCAACGAGCGCCTGGCGCGAGCGCTCTACCCGGTCGTCGTCCCCATGGTGAAGCCCTGACCCGGTCTAGCTCGTGACCGCGATCCTGGGCATCTCGGCCTTCTACCACGACTCGGCCGCCGCGCTGGTCGTCGATGGCGACATCGTGGCCGCCGCCCAGGAGGAGCGCTTCACGCGGAAGAAGCACGACGAGCGCTTCCCCGTGCACGCGATTCGCTATTGCCTCGGGCAGGCCGGCCTGCGCGCGGAGGACCTCGATTACGTCGGCTTCTACGACAAGCCCTTGCTCAAGTTCGACCGCCTGCTCGAGACCTACTTGGCCCACGCGCCGCGCGGCTTCGGCTCCTTCCTGCGCGCGATGCCGCCTTGGCTCAAGCAGAAGCTGCACCTTCCGCGTGAGATGCAGAGAGCGCTCGGCGGCGCGTACCGGAAGCGCTTCGTCTTCACCGAGCACCACGAGTCCCACGCCGCGAGCGCCTTCTTCCCGTCGCCCTTCGAGGAGGCCGCCATCCTCACGCTGGATGGCGTCGGCGAGTGGGCCACGGCGAGTCTGGGGAAGGGCGCGGGCAACCGCATCACGCTGTCGCACGAGCTGCGCTTCCCGCACTCGCTCGGGCTCCTGTATTCGGCCTTCACGTACTACTGCGGCTTCGCCGTCAACGACGGCGAGTACAAGCTCATGGGGCTGGCGCCCTACGGCGAGCCGAAGTACGCGGACTTGATCCTGGAGAAGCTGCTCGACCTCGCGGACGACGGCTCGTTCCAGATGGACATGGCGTACTTCGATTACTGCGCTGGCAGCACCATGACCAACCGGCGCTTCGACGCACTCTTCGGCGGACCGCCGCGGCGCGCCGAGGAGCCACTCGAGGAGCGCCACATGGACGTGGCCGCCTCGATCCAGAAGGTCACCGAGGAAGTCGTGCTGCGCATGGCGCGCTTCGCCCACAGAGAGACCGGCTCGTCCAACCTGTGCCTCGCGGGCGGTGTGGCCCTGAATTGCGTGGGCAACGGGCGCATCCTGCGCGAGGGCCCTTTCGAGCACGTCTGGATCCAGCCCGCCGCCGGGGACGCGGGCGGTGCTCTCGGCGTGGCGCTCTTCATCTGGTACCAGCTGCTCGAAAACCAGCGCGCGGCGCCGAAGTCGGACCTCCAGCACGGTTCCTTGCTGGGAGTCGCCTACGACGACGAGGAGATCCGCGCCTTCCTGGACTCGACCGGCGCGATCTATCGGCAGAGCGAGGGCGACGCGGCCCTGTGCACGGAGATCGCCGGCAGCGTCGCCGACGGCAAGGTCGTGGGCTGGTTCCAGGGACGCATGGAGTTCGGCCCGCGCGCGCTCGGAGCGCGCAGCATCCTGGGCGACGCGCGCCGCGCCGAGATGCAGTCCACGATCAACCAGAAGGTGAAGTTCCGCGAGGGCTTCCGGCCCTTCGCGCCCGTGGTGCTCGCGGAGCACGCGCACGAATACTTCGAGCTCGACGAGGGCTGCGAGAGCCCCTACATGCTGCTGGTCGTGCCCATCCGCGAGGCCCGCCGGCCACGGCGCTGGCG
>JABFRZ010000296.1 GCA_013140785.1 Planctomycetota bacterium
CATCGGAAGAGGCCGCGCCGCCGCGTGACAGCGTGCGCGCCGCGGCCTCTTCCGATGGTCGCGCGCTGCTGGTCGGGCGCGAGGCCTTGTTCGTCTTCGACGCCGCGGCCGCGCAGCGCGGAGCCGAGCCCTGGCAGCGCCTGGCCTTCGAGCTCGCGCCCGAGGAGGTCGTGCACGCGACCGCGATCGACGCGCGCGGGCGCTACTGGCTGGCGACGATCGAAGGGTTGCTCGTGCTCGAAGGCGAGCGCGCGCGGCGCATCACGCAAGCGCAGGGCCTCCCCGACGACTGGTTGCGTGGGCTGACCTTCGATCGCTCCGGCACGTTATGGCTCGGCTCGAACCAGGGCGGGCTCACCGGCCTCTCTGAGCCGGGCATCAGCACCTTCCGCAGCGCGCACGAGCGCGAGCGCATGAACCTCGCGCGGGTGCTCCAGGCCTCCGACGGGCGCGTCTACGTCAGCGCGAGCGACCGCGGGATCCTGCGGCTCGAGCAGGACGGGCTCGTGCCCGTCCCCGGCAGCCAGGTCGAGCCGTTCCGCAACGTGCACGTGCGTTTCTTCCAGGATCGGAGCGGCGACTGGTGGCTGGGCGGGACGGCCGAGGTCTGGCGCGTGCGCGGGCCCGAGCTCGAGCTCGCGCGCGCCGAAGCGGTGGGGCACGAGGGCGGTGCGGGCGCGCTGGGCGAGTTCTTCCAGGGCGCGGACGGGCGCATTTGGATCGGCGGCTCCGACCAGGGGCTGTATGCGCTCGAGCCAGCCGCGGACGCGCCCGTCTTCCAGCGCGTGCTCTCCGCCGCGGACCTAGATGGCGCCTTCCCGCGCACGCTGCTCGCGGGGCACGACGGCAGCACCTGGATCGCGACCAACACGGCGCTCTTCCGGCGCCGCGGCGGCGACCTCCAGCGCGTCCAACCGCGCGGCGCGCTCGCGCTCGAGGAGCTCGAGCCGCGCGCGCTGCTGCTCGACTCGCGCGGCTGGCTGTGGGTCGGGACGCGTCATGCCGGGCTCGCGTACACGCGCGAACCCGGCGAGAAGGAACCGGTGTTCACACGCCTGTCATTGAAACAGGGCCTGCCCAGCGATCACGTTCCCGCGCTGGCCGAGGACGAGCACGGGCGCATCTGGATCGGCACCGGCCGCGGCCTCGTGCGCTTCGATCCAGAGAACGCGAGCCTGCGGCTCTTCACTACGGCCGACGGGCTCGCGGGCGAGACGGTCAACCACCTGATCCGTGACCGGAATGGCGTGTTGTGGGCCGCGGTGGCGGGCGGACTCTCGCGCCTGGATCCGAGCGTCGCGCCCGCGCCTTCGCTGTCGCCACCGGTTTGCATCCGGCGCTTCGAGGCCGGCGGGCGTGCGTTGCCCGTGCCGGAGTCGGGCTCCGTGCACCTCGCGGGGCTGGAGCTCTCGCCCTCCGAGCGCGCTGTGGTGGTGGCCTACGCGGGCATCGACCTCGCGCATGGCGCCACGCTGCGATTCCAGCACCGGCTCGAGGGCCTCGACGCAGATTGGAGCGAGTCGAGCGCGGAGACCTCGGTGAGCTACGGCAGCCTCGCGCCGCGCTCCTATCGCTTCCTCGTGCGCGCGCTCACGCACGACGGCGTCGCCAGCACGGCGCCGGCCGTGGTCGAGTTCCGGCTGGCGGCTCCGCTCTGGCAACGGCCGTGGTTCCTGGTTGCACTCGCGCTCGCCCTCGCGGGCGGGTTGTTGGGCGTACAGCTCTTGCGCGCGGGACGCCGACACGCGCTCGAGCGCATCCGCACCCAGATCGCCACCGACTTGCACGACGAGGTGGGCGCGGGGCTCGCGCAGATCGCCGTCCTGACCGAGGTCGCGCGGCGCGTGGGAGCGGAGACGAGCTCGGCCCGGCTCGGCGAAGTGGCCGAGCTCGCGCGCGCGACGCGCAGCTCGATGGCCGACCTCGTGTGGGCCATCGACCCGCGCCGCGACACGCTGCGCGACCTCTTGCAGCGCCTACACGGAGTGACCGCGAACCTGTTCGGCGGTGCGGGGCTCGAGCTCGTGCTGCGCATGCCGAGCGAGGCCGAGCTGGACGGCCTGGCGCTCGCGCCCGACCGGCGCCGCCACCTCTTGCTGTTCTTCAAGGAGGCCGCCCAGAACGTGGCCCGGCACGCGCGCGCCACGCGCGTCGAGATCGAGCTGGTGGTGACGAGCGGGCGCACCGGCAGCCGGTTGCGCCTGACGCTGCAGGACGACGGCCGCGGCTTCGATCCGAGCGTACGCACGGAGGGCCAGGGCCTGGCCAGCCTGCGCCGCCGTGCCCAGGCGCTCGGTGGCGAACTCGTGCTCGAATCGGCGCCCGGGCGCGGGACGCGCGTCGAGCTCGACGTGTTGCTGTGAAAGGACGTGCCGCTGTGAGGCGGCCTGCCCACATCCTCATGCGGGTGCGCGGCGAGCGGCCGGAGCGGCTCTAATGACCGTCGTGAGCGCCGAGCCGATCGAGATCGCCATCGTGGAGGACCAGGAGCGCTTGCGCGCGGGTCTGTGCGCGTTGCTCGCGGGCGCGGCCGATTTCCGCGTCAGCGGCGCCTTTGAATCGATGGAGCGCGCGTTGCCGGCGCTCGAGCGCGAGCCGCCGGCGATCCTGCTGGCCGACATCGGCCTGCCGGGCATGAACGGCATCGAGGGCGTGCGCCGCCTGCGCGCGCGCCACCCCGGCGTGCTGGCGCTGATGCTGACGGTGCACGCCGACGACGAGCGCGTGTTCGAGGCCGTTTGTGCGGGGGCCTCGGGCTACCTGCTCAAGGACACGCCGCCCGAGCGCCTGGTCGAGGCGCTGCGCGATCTCGGGCGTGAGCGGCGCGCCGCCGCGCGAGACGGCGCACCGCTTGACGGAGCGCGAGCTGGAGGTGCTCCAGGCGTTGACCGAGGGCC
>JABFRZ010000325.1 GCA_013140785.1 Planctomycetota bacterium
TCTTCTTCGAGCCCTTTCGCTGGAAGCGCCGCACGGTCGCGGTCTTCGGCGCCGGCCACGTCGGTCAGTCCCTGGCCGGGCTCGCGCCCTGGCTGAAGGCGCGCGTCCTGCTGGTGGACGGGCGCGAGGAGCACGCGATCCGCCCGCGCCTCGCGCGCGAGCGGCCCTACGAGCTCGTGTGCGCCGACGCGCCCGAGGCCGAGCTGGACGAGCTCCCGGCCGACACGCTGGTGGTGATCATGACCCACAGCCACGCGCTCGACCTCGAGCTCGTCGCGCGCGCCCTGACGCGCGGCGGCTTCCCCTACCTCGGGCTGATCGGCTCGGAGCGCAAGTGGCTGCGCTTCCAGAAGCGCCTCGCGCAGCGCAGCTTCACGCCCGCTCAGCTCGCGCGCGTACGCTGTCCGATCGGCGTGACGCGCACCTCCAAGGACCCCGCCGCGATCGCGCTCTCGACCGCGACCGAGCTCGTCACCCATCTCGCCCTCCCCCGACCGATCGGAACCTCCAGCGCATGAACATCGAAGCCTTCCTGCTGTGCGACGCGGCCACGGACTCCCAGGGCAAGCTCAACGTCCTGGGCGCGTTCGACAGCTTCTTCGTGAACGAGGTGCCGGCCGCGCACCCGCACTGCGCGGTCGTCTTGCGCTTACGCGTCGATCGCGCCGAACAGGGCGAACACACCATCACGCTGCACCTCATCGACGAGGACGGGAAGCACGTCATCCAGCCGCTCGAGGGGCGCCTGCGCGTGCAGGTCACGCCCAACCAGACCGCCACGAGCAACCTGATCCTGAACCTGCAGGGCCTCAAGCTGCCGCGCATCGGCGAGCTCGCCTTCCACCTGCAGATCGACGGCAAGCCGGCCGGGTCGCTGCCGCTCTACATCCGCAAGCTGCAGACGGTGGGGCAAGGGTAGCTCGCTCGACGGCCGCTCAAGGCGCCAAGCGTCGGAGTGCGCGCAGGCGCTCGACGAGCGGCGGGTGCGAGTGGTGCAGCGCCACGTACAGCGGGTGCGGCGTCAGGTTGGAGAGGCTGTCGGCCGCGATGCGTTCGAGCGCGCGCGCCAGGCGCTCGGAGTCGCCGGTGGTCGCGCGCGCGAAGGCGTCGGCCTCGAACTCGTTGCGGCGCGAAAAGGCCTGCATCCCGAGCGACAGGAGCAGCGCGAGCGGCGTGTACAGGAGCGAGAAGAACACGAGGCCCGCGTGGACCGAGGCCTGTTCGACGCCGAAGGCGCGGAAGAGGCCCGCTTGTCCGAGGAACAGGGACAGAAGGTAGAAGACCACCCCCGCCTGCAGGATTCCGAGCGCCAGTCCCTGCTTGATGTGGCCGCGCTTGTAGTGCCCGATCTCGTGCGCAACGACCGCCACGAGCTCCGCGGGCGGATGGCGCGCGATCAGGGTGTCGAACAACGCCACGCGCTTCCTCTTCCCGAAGCCTGTGAAAAAAGCATTGGCCTTGGTCGAGCGCCGCGAGCCGTCGATCACGAACAACCCCTCGAGCGGAAAACCGACCTTGCGCGCGTAGTCCAGCACCGCCGCGCGCAGCTCGCCCTCCTGCAGCGCCTCGAACTTGTTGAAGAGCGGGAAGATCCAGGTCGGCGCGATGAACTGCACGAACAGGGTGAACAGCGCCGTCGCGCCCCAGCACCACAGCCACGCGCTCGGCCCCATCCGCTCGAAGAACAGGAGGATCGCGGCCAGGAGCGGCGCACCCAGCACGAGCGCGAGCCCGAGGCCCTTCAGCGTGTCGGCCCAGAACGTCCTGCGCGTGCTCTTGTTGAAGCCGAAGCGCTCCTCGATCACGAAGGTCGAGTAGTACCGGAACGGCAGATCGATCACGCCCTTGCCCAGCCCGAGCGCGCCGATGAACACGAGCCCGGTCGCGATCGGCCCGAGTCCGAGCCCGCGCGCCCAGCCGTCCAGCCACGCGAAGCCGCCCGCGAACCAGAAGCCCAAGAGCAGCGCGAGGTCGAGCGCCTGCGGCAAGAACGAGAAGCGCGTGCGCGCGCGCGTGTACTCCTGCGAACGCGCGTAACGCTCGGCGTCGTAGACGTGCTCGAACCCCGCCGGCAGCTCCGGCCGCAGCGCGCGCAGGTTGAGCAGATCAGCGGCCAACGAGAGCCCCTCCTGGAACAGGATCGCCCCGAGGATCGAGAACCCGTAGGCGTTCATGCAGGTCGCGCAGTGTGAGGAACGATGTGGGTCGGGGCAAAGAAGTCAGTCGAGGGGCCTCGCCGCACCACCACTCTCATCGCCCCTCGATCTCCGCCAAGCCCACGCACTTCCCTGGCTCGCGCGGGGGAGCGACGAGGCGCAGCTCGAGCTTGCGCACCAGCGTCGGCTTCGGGAGCACGAACTTCGTCTTCAGGCGGAAGTCGGGCTCCAGCTCGACGACCAGCGGCGCCTTGGCGTCGTTCAGGCGCAGCTCGACGCGCTCGAGGGGCACGCACGCCGCGCGCAGAGTCTCGCTGGCCGCGGCTGGACTGAGCCAGAGCTCCTTCAAGCGCACGCCTTTCTCGCACTCGAGGCGCAGCCAGGGCTCCTCGTCGTCCTCGCGCGCCCACCAGGCGCTGCCTTGCAGGCCGTCGAGAACGTCGCCCTTCGGGTGGAACTCGGATTCCTCGCTCGAGACGGTGAGCGTCCACTCCACGGCCGAGAGTGCGTTCCGCGCAGCGTCGCGCGCGTACTCGAGCATCCACGGCTCGAGCGCGAGCTCGCTCTGCACGGCGAGCGGGGTCGAGCGCAGCTCGGTCGCCACCCCATTCGCGCCGCGCGCGAGGACGCGGCACTCGAGCACGAGCTCGCCGGCGCGGGTCGGCGAGTGGCGCAAGGCGAAACGCTCGCCCTGCCAGGGCACGGCAGGATCGCCGGGCACGACTGGTACGCCGAGGGCG
>JABFRZ010000356.1 GCA_013140785.1 Planctomycetota bacterium
GAGAAGAGGAAGACGGCTGCGCCGGGGACTCCGAAGAGGACGGCGACTTCGCCTTCCAGCTCGAGGCCGCGCGCCCGCGTCTATTCGTGCGGCCGTCGGCCGAAAGCGGGTTGTTGCCTGCTTGGGGACTTCCGGCCGAGGATGCCGCGGGCTCGCAGGCCTTCGTCCTGCGGCGCGCACGCCGGCTGGCGGTCGAGGTCCGAGACCTCGCGGGCGCCCCGGTCGTGGCGGCCGAAGTGCGCGTCTACGAGCGGCGCGGCGAGGCCGCCGTGATCGCCCTGGGCGAGACGGATCGCGACGGCCGCGCCGTGCTGCTCGCGCCGGCCCTGGCGGACGTCGCCGTCATCGCGCCCGGAAACGCGCGCCTCGCGCGCTGGCACTTCGACTGCTCGATCCCGGCCGAGGGTTCTACGCTCGCCTTCACCCTGCCTCCGGCGACGTCCGTATCGGGCCAAGTCCTGGGAGCGGCGGGCCCGCTGGAGGGAATCGTGCTGGTGGCCCGCGAAGACGGCCTCGAAGGCGGGTGGAACGGCTTTGCGCTCAGCGATGCAGAAGGACACTTCGCGCTCCCGTTCACGGCGGCTGCGAGCACCCTCTCCGCCTACGATCCCGCCGCGGAGTATCTGCCCGGCCGACTGCGTTTCGATTCGACTCGCGCTTCGCCCGCGCTCGCACTAGAGCTCGAGCGCGGCGCTCCGCTCGTGGTGCGCGTCTCGCGCCAGGGCTTGCCACTCGGCGCGCGCGTGTGGAGTTGGTGCCCGACCAGCGCGAGCTGGAGCGCCGGCGCGCGCACGGGCCCCTCGGGCCGCGCAAAGGTGCCGGTCGGCGCGCGCTTCGGCGTGCACGCCGAGCCGCTCGACCCGGCCTACGCGTCACTCGAAGTCTGGGACGTCCCGCACGAGACGGGCACCCTGCAACTGGAGGCGGGCGCGAGGCCCTGACTCGTTCCGCTCCAAAGGCATCAGGCGCGCACCAAGGGATGGAGGGCCCGAAACCCGGATGCCTCCTCCCGCGCGCCACGGGCCCGGCGCAGCCAACCCTGCGCCGGGCCTTTCCCTGGCTGCGGTGGTGATAGTCCCGTCGCGAGGCAAGGCGTATCTTCGCGGCCAGCAAGGGCTTGGGCCGGGCTCGAAGAAAAGTCCGTTCGGTCGAGAACAAGAACGACATGTGTCCGTATCTACTACCGCGGTCGTATTACTCAGGTAGTTTCAGCTTCTGAGCCACTCCGAGCGACCGAACTCGATGAAGAAGCCCTTCCGCCTCGGCGACCTGCAGGTCGCCATTCTGCGCGTCCTGTGGGACGAGAGCGAGGCCACCGTGGCGCGCGTGACGCAGGCCTTGGAAGGCAAGCGCCGCGCGCCGACCACCATCGCGACGATGCTCTCGAAGATGGAGCGACGTGGTCTGGTCGAGCACCGCGTCGAGGGTCGCCAGTTCATATACCGCCCGCTGCTGAGTGAGCAAGAAGTCACCCACACCCTGGTGACCGACCTGACGCAGCGCCTGTTCGAGGGCGACATCTCGGCCCTGGTCGGCCACCTGCTGCGCTCCGAGGAAATCGACCGCGACGAACTCGTCCGCCTGCGCGCGATGATCGTCGAAAGGGAACGCGAGGAGGACAGGGGATGACGACGGGTGAAGCACTGCGGTTGACGCTGTCCTGGCTGGCGACCTATGGGCTGCACAGCACCCTCTTCCTCGGCGGCGCCTGGCTGCTGTGCCGACTGCGGCCGCCGAGGATCGATCGCAATCGCGAGCGCCTATGGAAGCTCGCGCTCGTCGGGGGAGTCCTGAGCGCGACCCTGCAGCTCGGCCTCGGCGCGCAGTCGCCGCTCGGGAGCTTCGAGCTGGAAGCGTTGTCCGCGTCTCGATCCGCTCCGGCGCGCGCGGCCCGGCCGGAACTCGCTGCGGAGCAGCGCTTGAACGACACCCCCCCACACACAGAACCGGAGTCCCGCGCCGTCGAGCCCGCACGCAACGAGGCTCGCTGGCCAGAGACGCCACTGCCAGGATTCGCCGCAGCGCTCCGGCCCCCGCTCACGGACGCCGCCGTCGAGGTTGCGCGCGACGCGGAACGCAGCGTTCCTGACGCTGAGAGCGGAGCGAGCGCGGGGGTCGCGAGCGTGGGCAAGGAACACGCGCGCTCGAGCCTGGCTAGCCGGAGCTCACGTCTCGGCGCAATCACCCGGACGCTGGGCGCGCGCTGGCCGGCGCTCGTCCTCGGGCTCTGGGTTGCGCTTGGGCTGGCCGGCGTGACCGGGCTGGTGGCCTCGTGGACCTGTCTGCGCGCGCGCATGCTGGGACGCGAGCGCTTGAGCGACGGGCCGCTGCTCGAGCGCTTCGAGCGCCTGCATGCGCGCGCCCGGGTGCGGAGGCGCGTGCGCCTCTCGGTATCGGCGCGCATCGCCGCGCCGTTCTCGACCGGACTCCTATGGCCGGAGGTGTGCCTGCCGCGCGCAGTCTTGACCGACCTCACGCCCGCGCAGCAAGAAGCGCTGCTCGCGCACGAGCTCGCCCATCTGGTGCGTCGCGATCCGGCCTGGTTCGGGATCGGTTTCCTGATCGAGAGGCTGCTCTTCTTCCAGCCGCTCAACCGTCTCGCACGGGTCCAGCTGGCCGAGCTGGCCGAGCTGGCCTGCGACGACTGGGCCGTGCGCTGGACGGGTGGGCGCCTCGCTTTGGCTAGCTGCCTGACCGAGGTCGCGGGCTGGGTCATCGGCGAGAGAGCCCGTCTCGTCACTCCGCCGGGTCTCGCCGGGCATCGCTCGAGGCTCGGCCAGCGCGTCGAGCGCCTGCTCGACGAGCGCCGCTCGCCCGCGGGCGAGCCGGCTGCGCCTTGGTGGCCGCCGCTCGCGGCCGGAGCGCTCGCGCTCGTCGCGCTCGCAGGCC
>JABFRZ010000125.1 GCA_013140785.1 Planctomycetota bacterium
CCGCGGGTCGGCCGGATCGTGGCGCGGGTCGTACTCGAGGCCTTCGCCCAGCGAGGCGAGCGCGCACGCAGCCAGCCGCGCGCAGCGCTCCTCGTCGGGCAGGCGTACGAAGAGCGCCGTTTCGTACAGCCCGAGGAAGCTCGACAGCGGCGTGGCGCGCACGCCGCCGCGGAAGCGCGAGGCGAAGTCGTCGGCCTTGCCGAGCAGACGGAAACTCGGCCACGAGTCGCACACCAGCCAGCGTCCGCCGCGCTCGACCAGCACGCCCACATGGTCGTAGAAGTTGAACTCCTCCAGCGTCAGCGTGATCGCCAGGCTCTGTGGGCGGCCGATCTTGACCAGCACGAGGTCGCCGCTCGCGAGGCCGGCCGCGGCCGGGTGCGCGGCGGCGTCTGAGTCGACAGCGTCTGAGTCGGCGGCGTCGAAGTCGGCGGCGTCGAAGTCGGCGGGGGAGAAAGGGCCTAGCGCGGACTCGCCGTCGAGGCGCCAGTAGCTGCCGTCCGTCTCCGCGGCTGGCTCGATCCGTGCTCCGGCAAGGGCCTCGATCTCGCGTGCCAGGACGCGCTCATCGAGCTCCTCTGCCCGGCTCGGCTGCGCCAGCGCCGCGAGCACCTCGTCCGGCACGAAGAGCCCGACCGGGAAGGCCCGGCAGGCGCTGCACGCGAGCGCCAGGAAGAAAGGGGCGCAGACGCGCGCCGTCTCGCGGGCACATCCCAGGCTCTCGGATCGCTGATTCTCTAGCACGGCGCTCAGCAGGGAGCGCCGCATCCAGCCGCGTTCAGAGCGGGCTGCCAGGTCTGGAATGAGCGCTCAGGCGGAGCTGAACGGCTATTCCAGGTCTAGGAAAGCGGGCATCCTCCTCACTGTATCCCGCCCCGGAGCCGCTGGCCCCGTCGTCGGCTCGCCCAAGCTCCCTTCGTCTGCCAGAATCGCGCGCGGAGGCCCAGCATGAAGAACGCCAAGAACGGCAAGCACGAGAAGCAGAAGAGCGGCGATCCCTTCGAACCCACGCGCGCCGATCGCTTCAGCTTCGGCCTCTGGACGGTGGGCAATCCGGGGCGCGACCCGTTCGGCGAAGCGGTGCGCGCGCGCATGGAGCCGGCGTATATCGTGCGGAAGCTGGCCGAGTGCGGGGCCCACGGTGTCAACCTGCACGACAACGACCTCGTGCCGTTCGGAGCCTCGGCTGGCGAGCGCGGGCGCATCGTGGGCGCGTTCAAGGCCGCGCTCGAGGACTGCGGCATGGTGGTGCCGATGGCCACCACGAACCTCTTCTCGCACCCGGTCTTCAAGGACGGGGCCTTCACGGCCAACGACCCGAAGGTGCGCGCCTTCGCGCTCCAGAAGTCGATGGACGCGATCGACCTCGGGGTCGAACTCGGCGCGAAGCTCTATGTTTTCTGGGGCGGGCGCGAGGGCAGCGAGGCGGACGCCTGCCGCGATCCTAGGGCGGCGCTGGCGCGCATGCGCGAGGCGCTCGACTTCCTGTGCGAGTACGTGCGCGAGCAGCGCTACGAGCTCTGCTTCGCGCTCGAAGCCAAACCCAACGAGCCACGCGGTGACATCTACCTCGCGACCACTGGGCACATGCTGCACTTCATCACGACGCTCGCGCACCCCGAGATGGTCGGGGTCAACCCGGAGGTCGCGCACGAGACCATGGCCGGACTCTCGATGGTGCACGGCGTGGCCCAGGCGATGGAGGCCGGGAAGCTCTTTCACATCGACCTCAACGCGCAGAAGATCGGGCGCTACGACCAGGACCTGCGCTTCGGCTCGGAGGACCTGAAGGGCGCGTTCCTGCTGGTGCGGATGCTCGAGGGCACCAGCGGAACGGTTCCGTACACGGGGCCGCTGCACTTCGACGCGCACGCGTACCGCAGCGAGGACGAGCAGGGCGTGTGGGACTTCGCGCGCGGCTGCATGCGCACCTACAAGATCCTGAAGGCGCGCGCGCAGGAGTTCGACCGCGATCCGGAGGTGCGCGGGCTGCTGCGCGAGCAGGCCGACGCGGAGCTCGAGCCGCTGATGCAGCGCTACTCGAAGAAGAACGCCAAGGCCCTGCGGGCCGCCTCGATCGATCCGGACGCGATCGCGCGCAAGGGACTCGGCTACGAGAAGCTCGACCAGTTGATGATGGAGCACCTGCTCGGTGTTCGTTCCTGAGTGTGTCCGCTCCTGAGCTTGTGGGTTCCTGAGCCATGAGTGGCGAGCTGTTCCTCGGGCTCGACGTCGGCACGCAGGGGACCAAGGCGCTGCTCGTGGACGTGGAGGCCCGCGCTGTCGTCGCGCGCGCCGCGAGCGCCTACGACTTGATCCCGGGCCTGCCGCCCGGCGCTGCGGAGCAGCACCCGGACACGTGGTGGAACGCAGTCTGTGTCTGCGTCCATGCGCTCGTGCAGCAAGTCGATCTTGGCCGCGTGCGCGGCGTGGGCGTCTCCGGCCAGCAGCACGGCTTCGTCGCGCTCGACGCGGCCAAGAACGTGATCCGGCCGGCCAAGCTGTGGTGCGACACGAGCACGGCCGCCGAGGCGCGCGAGCTCACGAGCTCGCTCGGGCGCAGCGTCCCGACCGGCTTCACCGCCTCGAAGATCCTGTGGCTGAAGCGCCACGAACCCGCGCACTTCGCGCGCCTCGCGCACGTGCTCCTGCCGCACGACTGGATCAACTTTCGCCTCTCGGGCGAGCTCGCCATGGAGTGCGGCGACGCCTCGGGCACGGGCCTCTTCGATCCGGTGACGCGCCGCTTCGACGCGCGCGCGTGCTACGCGATCGACCCCGACCTCGAGGCCAAGCTGCCGCGCCTCGTCGCGCCGAGCGAGCCCGTCGGACGCCTCACCCCGGGGGCCGCGCGCGAGCTCGGCCTCCCGGCCGGGATCCCGCTGGCC
>JABFRZ010000034.1 GCA_013140785.1 Planctomycetota bacterium
CCCTTGGCGCGCGCGCGCTCGACGAGCACGCGCCGCATCGCCTCGGCCGCGGCCGCGAAGAAGTGCGCGCGACCGTCCCAGCGCGGATCCTCCGCCCCGACCAGGCGCAGGTAGGCCTCGTGCACGAGAGCGGTGGCCTGCAGCGTCTGACCCGGCCCCTCGCCCTGGAGCCGCCGGCGCGCGAGCTCGCGCAGCTCGGCGTACAGGAGCGGCAGGAGCTCTTCCGATGGCAGCGCGTTCGTCAGGCGTTCGCGCGGGGCGCCGATGGCGTCGGGGGGATCGGAGGGAGAGGCAGCAGTCATCGCGGCTCGCTGGGAGCGTTTCGGCGCGCCAGCGTGCCCTCGGGGCCGCAATCCACGGCCCGTGGCACCCTGCCGCACGCTCCGGCGCATGCCATCGTAACTGCCTACCTGCGCCAGGGCATCGACGAGGACCGAGGGGAGTTCGGAAGAGAGCCTGCCGCGACGTCCTCCCGGCGCATGGACGTCTCAGGGGGCTGCAAGGCCTCTAGGAACGGGAGGAGCCCGATCTCGTTCGCGAGCACCCCGGACGGCTGCCGGCCTCCCACACAACTTCCCGAACATCCGCTGCCGCCGCTCACTAGATCTTGGCGCTCGATCCGGCGCACTGCGCCGACGTGAAGGCCGTGACGTGGCACGCCGCGCGGGTCGAGGAGCACCGCTCGTCGGTGGGGCGCGGCTTGGCTCGGCACGATCATCCTCGACCTGTGAAGACGCGAGCCGCCCCCGGCGAGAGGGCGGCTCGCGTTCGAGAGCCGCGGCGTCAGCGCAACCGTCTCAGGCCTCTCACCTCATCCGTCTCATCTCATCCGTCTCATCTCATCCAGAGCACGTTGCACACCGGCACCAGGCAGTCCGTCGTCACCGACGGCGGCGGTGCGACCACCTGGATGCTCGCGACGTTCGAGAAGGGGCCCAGGATCTGCGACACGTCGTGGCCGCTCGTGTCCCACATGAGCGCCAGCGGCTTGTTGCCGGCACCGTTCCAGTCGGAGTCGGTCAGCGAGCCCGGGCCTGCGATCGCAACGCCGTTGAAGAAGGTGGTCTCGAGCCCCATCGCGTGCAGCTCCTGGTAGCCGGCGCCCGACTGGCCGTCCGCCCCGATGTTGATCCAGCGCGCCTCGTTGCCCGGATGGAAGAAGCCCGCGAGGTTCCAGAACATGCCCGGCGACCCCAGGAACATGTTCCCGGCCAGCCCGGCGTCGTAGATGTAGGTCGTGCCCATGAACTCGTTCGGGTTCGTGTACACGACGACCAGCGAGGCGCCCTCGCAGTGCGGCCCGGTCGGGAACGGGAAGGCCCACGGATCGCGGTAGTTCTGCTGCCCGGCGGCGCCCGGCGGCAGCCACACCATGAACGAGTCGCCCCGCGTCACGAGCGAGGTCACGTCCGCGCGGTAGACGAAGTTCCCGCCGCCGTTCCAGCACGGGTCGGCACCGCTCCCGACCAGCACGCCCGGGTAGCTCAGGGGTCGCATCACGAGGCCGAGCTGCGGGCCCGAACCCGGCCCCACGAGTCCAGGCTTGGCGATGCGCGGGACGCGCGCGACGCTCATCTGGTCGTGCAAGCCGGGGATCGGAACGGGCAGCGAGATCCACGTCCAGTAGAGGTACGCGGCGACCACGGTCGAGCCCGGCGCCACGCCGACGAGATCGATGCCGCCGCAGGCCACGTCGCGCAGTCCGATGCCGTTGGCGGCCACGCGCGTGTTGGGAAACACGAGCGGTCCGGGCCCCATGCGCGCGGGCACCAGCGCGCCCGGGAGGACCTGCATCGGCTGGCGCGGGTCGACGCACGCTCCGCCCAACGGTGCGCACGCATCGGGCTCGGGCCACGCCTCCTGGCGCGCGTCTTTCTGGGCGCGGACGCTCGACGCCAGCGCGAGCAACAGTGCGGCGACTGACGAGGGAACGAAGAACGAACTTTTGTCTCTCGCTTCCATGGAACCCTTCTTTCCTGGACGGTGCTCGCCGCGCGCCGAGTTGCGAGCGGCGGACGATGTCGCGTCTCCGGCGGGATGGACTCCCCCGCCAACCACTCCATGCGCCGGGTGCGCGCACCGAGGCTGGCGAAATCAGCGGATTCAGAGCGACGATCCGAGGCACGGCGGGCCGTTGCAGGGCGGGCCCAGCCGACGCTGGCCATGAAGCTCAGGCGGCGGCGATCACCGGAACGTCCTTCCCCCGAGCCAGGCGAGCACGCCAGACGCATTCCGATCCGGCGGGAAGATCGGGTATCAGACGCGCTCGATGCCCGTGCGGTTGCAGTACCAGGCCATGCGCTTGATGAGCGTCGGCGGGCCACCGGCCTCGATCGGCATGTCGATCGAGGGCAGGCGCAGGGCGCGGGTGAACGCGAGCGCGCTGTCCAAGAGGATGGAGAAGGTGATGTGCATGCGCCCGGCGAACTCGAGCTGGTATTCGCTGGTCTGCGTGCTGACCGCGCAGACGCCCACGCCCGGAGCACGGAAGTCGAGCGAGCTCCCGGCCGCGGCCCAGAGCCCTGGCCGGGCACTCGCTCGGCACGGGACTCCCCTAGCCCAGCTGATTCATGGAACCCTCGGCTCCGACGTCGCGACTGGCCACATCTGCCGCCTTTCGCTCCCTGCGAGTCCTCACTGACCAAGTGAATGGTCAGTTCCGGTCCTCTCGGTCGCGAAAGCCGGCATCTGCGGCCATTCGCGACGTCTCGCTCGAGGCCTCCATGAATCAGCTGGGCCTAGGGCTCGCGCAGGAATGACTTCGCAGTTTCGGCGAGCCATCGTCGCCGGTGGCAAGGCGCGCCGACGCAGATGGGATGAGAAGGCCGGCCTCCACGCGAGGTCGCGACGCGCCTCAGTGGTAAGGGAGGGTCTTCCAGAAACAC
>JABFRZ010000048.1 GCA_013140785.1 Planctomycetota bacterium
AGCCCGCGGCATCCTCGGCCGGAAGTCCCCAAGCAGGCAACAACCCGCTTTCGGCCGACGGCCGCACGAATAGACGCGGGCGCGCGGCCTCGAGCTGGAAGGCGAAGTCGCCGTCCTCTTCGGAGTGCGCCTCCTCGAAGAGCTGCAGGTGCTGCTCCGAGAAGAGGAAGACGGCTGCGCCGGGGACTCCGAAGCCGCGCTCGTCGATCACGACCCCATGGGCCGGTCGGACGGAGTCGTCGCCGCGCAGGAGGAGCGGGATGCCCACCAGCGAGAGCGCCGCGAGCCCCACGAAGGCCAGGGCTGCGCGGTTCGACCGGCTGGTCACGGACCGCCCTTGGGGAGCATCGGTGCCGTATTCAGCGCGCGCAGCATGGTGGCCGTGCTCTCGGCACGGATCAGGGTCTGCTCGCGCCGCGTGCGCGTGAGCTCCCTGTGCGCGTCCTCGCTCGGTCCGCCCGCCAGCCCCGGAGCGGCGCGCGAGAGCCTCGGCACGACGCGCTGGACGCCCAGGAGCGCCGCCGCGAGCAGGATCCCAGCGCGCCAGGCGCCACGGTTCGATCTCGGCGAGCGCACGGACCCTGTTTCGGGCGCCCTATCGCGTGGCTTGAGCTGCACCGGCCCTTACGCAGTGGCCTGCGCCCGACCGTTGTCCGCGACCGGCGGCCTGTGGCATCGTGTCGCGCCCTCGCGTCCTGGTTCCGGAGCTCGAACCCCTTCGGAGTCCCTGCGGAGTCCTCGGCCTCCAACGCGCTTCCGGGCCGCAACGTACGCGCCCCTCCGATGATCGCGCCCTCCATGACGACCAGCCCCACGCCTGCTCCTGACCTGGCCGAACGGATCGAACGCGAGAGCGCCTGGGTGGGCGAGCTCGACGCCGCCCTGCACGAAGTGTTGGTGGGCCAGGACGAGCTCCTGCAGGGACTCCTGATCGCGCTCCTCACCAATGGGCACGTGCTGCTCGAGGGGCTGCCCGGCCTGGCCAAGACCCTGGCGGTGTCGAGCCTCGCGGGCGCCGTGCACGGCTCCTTCGCGCGCATCCAGTTCACGCCCGACCTCCTGCCCTCCGACCTGGTCGGAACCGAGATCTACAACGTCAAGGAGGCGAGCTTCCAGGTTCGGCGCGGGCCGGTCTTCGCGAACTTCGTTCTGGCCGACGAGATCAACCGCGCGCCGGCCAAGGTGCAGTCGGCGCTGCTGGAGGCCATGCAGGAGCGTCAGGTCTCGATCGGCGGCCAGACCTTCCCCCTGCCGCGACCGTTCCTGGTGCTCGCGACCCAGAACCCGATCGAGCAGGAGGGCACCTATCGCCTGCCCGAGGCACAGGTCGATCGCTTCTTCCTCAAGCTGGTGGTCGGCTATCCGAGCGAGGCCGAGGAGCTCGCCATCCTGCAGCGCATGGCCACCACCCAGGAGCCACCCAAGGTACGCCGCATCCTCACGCTGGAGGGCATCCTGCGCGCGCGTGCGCTGGTGGACGAGATCCACTTCGACGCGCGCCTGGCGGCCTACATCGTGCGCCTGGTCAACGTCACGCGCGCCCCGAAGGCGCACGGCCTGGCCGAGCTCGACGGACGCATCCAGTTCGGCGCCAGTCCGCGCGCCTCGATCGTGCTCGCGCTGTGCGCGCGCGCCAGCGCTTTCCTCGCGCGTAGAGCCTTCGTCACGCCGGGCGACATCAAGCGCGTGGCCCCGGCCGTCCTGCGCCACCGCGTCGTGCCGAGCTACGAGGCCGAGGCCGAGGGCCGCACCTCGGACGACCTGATCGCGCGCGTGCTCGAGACCGTCCCGGTGCCCTGATCCCGCCGCGGCCGTGAGCGAGAACGTGAGCGAGAACCGGCGGGAGAAGGCGCAGAGGGACCGCGCCGAGCCCTGGCTCGCGCCCGAGCTGATGGCGCGCGTGCGCACCATCCAGGTGCGCACGCATAAGCTGGTCTCGAGCGCCTTGGCGGGCGCCTACCGCTCGAACTTCCGCGGCACGGGCATCGAGTTCGAGTCGGTGCGTCCGTACGAGCCGGGCGACGACGTGCGCACGATCGACTGGAAAGTGACCGCGCGCGTGGGCGAGCCCTTCATCAAGACCTACGTCGAGGACCGTACGCTCATCCTGCAGCTGGTCGTGGACACCAGCCGTTCGATGGACTTCGGCAGCGGCGAAAAGTCGAAGCGCGAGGCCGCGGCCGAGGTGTGCGCGTTGCTCGCGCTGGTGGCCGGCCGCAACCAGGATCAGGTCGGCCTGTGCCTGTTCGCGGACGAGCCTGGCTTGCACCTCGCGCCCAAGAAGGGCCAGCACCACGTCCTGCGCCTGATCCGCGAGGTGATGGCGGCGCCGGCCACGGGGCGCGGCAGCTCGCTCACCGCGGTGCTCGAACACCAGCTGCGACACCTGAAGCGCCGCGCGCTGGTGCTGGTCGTGTCGGACTTCCTCGGGACCGAGGCCGACGCCTGGGAGGACTCGCTGGGGCGCCTGGCACGGCGCCACGACGTGATCGCGGTGCGCGTGTTCGATCCGCTCGAGGAAGAATTGCCCCCGGCCGGCTGGCTGGAGCTGTGCGAGATCGAGAGCGGGCGCAGGCTCGACGTGGACGCGCGCTCGGCGCCCGTACGTGCGGCCTGGAGCGCGGCTGCCCGCGCGCGGCGCGCTCAGCTGGTCGCCAGCCTACGCAAGGCGCGCGTGGACCTGGTCGAGGTCGCGACCAGCGGGGACGTGGCCGAACCCATCGCGCGCTGCTTCGCGCGCCGCTCTCTGCGCCACGGGAGGCGCTGAGGTGCCGTCGATGCTCTTGGCAGTGCTGCTCACGGGCCTCCTGGCGCAGGCGGGCGAGACCAGCGCGCGCTGGCGCTGCGCACCGGCTCCTCGCCCAGCACGACCCACGACTCGTCC
>JABFRZ010000370.1 GCA_013140785.1 Planctomycetota bacterium
TGGACTCCCTGGTCTACTGGCGCCACGACCTGGCCGCGCGCGCGCGCGTCGAGCGGCCCGCCTTCCCGCTGCGGCTCGCACGGCTCGGCGACGAGCACGCCATCGAGCGCGCCGCGCGCGAGGCCTTCGCCGACTACGTCAGCCACTACCACGCCGACCCGCGCCTCGAGCGCGCGCGCTGCGACGCCACCTACGCCGACTGGGCGCGTAGAGCGTGCCTGGCCAGCTCGCCCGACGCGCCCATGGTCCTGGGCGAGCACGAGGGCGAGCCCGCCGGCTTTGCGGCCCTGCGCCTCAACGGGCCCGACGAGGGCGAGGGCGTGCTATACGGCGTCGCCCCACGCGCCCGCGGGCGTGGCCTCTACCTCGCGCTGATGTTCGCGAGCCTGGAGTGGTGCCGCGAGCGCGGCACACGCCGCATGATCATCTCCACCCAGCTCACGAACTGGGTCCCGCAGCAGAACTGGGCACGCCTCGGCTTCGAGCCGTACGAGGCGCACTACACGTTCCACCTGTGGTTCTGAATCAGCCAGCAGCTCGCGCGCGCTCACTCCACGACGCGGTAGATCGCCATCACATCGTTGCGGAAGACGCGCTCGAGGCCGGGTGACGCGTCGAGCGCCGCGCTGTTCCTCAGAGGATGGATGGCGACCTCGCGGATTTCCTTGCTGCCTTCGAGGTTGTCGCGGATCAGGTAGAGCTCGCCCGCGTGGTTGCTCGAGATGCGCACGCGCGCGAGCGCGGCCACGTCGCCCTTCCGCAGCGCCGTCTCGCAGGCCTTCTTCTGCGCTAGGAACGGATCCTCCGCAGAGGGACCGATGCGCCACTGTCCGTTCACCTGCTGCCAGCGCGTGGCGTGGGCCTCGGGCGTGTAGGGCGCTTCCGCCAGCGCGACCCGGCGCTCGGCGAACTGCGTCAGGAGCAGCCCGTCGTCGTTGGCGACCAGCAAAGCCCGCAGCCCCGTGTTCTCGCGCAGCCACGCGGCGCCCTCGCACCACTCTGGCCACAGCGCCGGCGCATCGTGCGCGACGCGCAGGCGTTCGTGCACGTCGCGCACGATGCCGCCAACGCCGCCCGCGACGAACGGCAGCGCGAGGAGCACGAGCGCCGCACAGGTAGCGGTGGGGGCTTTTCCCCGGCGCCGCCGCCAGAGATCGAGTGCTCCGATCCCCGCTGGAATCGCCAGCAGGACCTGCGCGTTGTACGCGAAGAAGAGCTGCGAGGCGCCCGGTGCCAGCAGCAGTACGCCGGCCCCGAGACCCGCCAGGCAGGCGCCCAGGATCCACGGCCCGATGCCGCGGAGGCACGGGCGGCCGGAGAAGATCCACGCCAGCGCGCCGATCCCGCCCATGCCCAGGAAGCCGGGGAACCAGGGCAGTGCAACCAGGGGGCCCCCCAGCCACACCGGCGCTTCCTGGAGGAACGGCACCTTCCCGAGCAACGCGACGCCCATCTTCGAGGTGAGCGCCGAGGCCCAGGGTGCGAAGCGGAACATCGCGCCCGCGTAGCTGCCCGGGCCGAGCGAGAGATACAGGGTGGCCGGAAGCGACGCGCCGAGGAGCACCAGCGCCGCCGCGAGCCAACGCAGGCTCACGCGCCGGGTCCGCAGCGTCTCCATCAGGCAGGCGAAGAACCCGCCCGCGATCGCGACGGGCATGACCGAGCCCTTGGCCAGCGACGCGCCCAGGGCGAGCAGCGTGAGTTGCAGCACCTCGCGCGCACCCACGCGCCGCTCCGGATCGCACCAGCGCAGGAGGGTCAGCCCCTGCGCCGCCAGGAGCGCGAGGCCGAGGCAGGTCGTCGGGCTGACGAACAGCCCGAGGTTCAAGTGGCTCGTGAACTCGAGGGTCGCGCCCTTCTTCTCCTCGAACAGCCCCTGGCCGAAGTCGTTGTGCAGCACCAGCACCAGCACGGCCACGAAGCCGGCCCATGAACTGCGCCCGAGCTCGCGCGCCAACGCGAACACCAGCAGCATCAGCACCAGCGGATAGAAGCCCAGGAACCAATAGCGAAAGAGGTCGGCGATCGACTCACCGGTCACCACGCTCGCCGCCGCTGGGAGCGCGTGTGACAAGAGGTGGTAGTTCAGCGGCCGCCCGGCTACGCGCGGGTCGAGCAGCGGCCCCTCCTTGAGCAGCTCGGCCGCGTTCCCGCCGTGGAACACGAGGTCCTTCAGCAAGAGGTACCAGCCGTCCACCGCGCCCGAGAACCCGGTGGGTACGCGCACGAGCGCCACCGCGAGCAGCGCGAGGAACAGCCACTTGCCACCGAGCGCGAGGGCTGGCGCAGCGGAGACGGGCGTTCGCCGGCGCAGCAGTGTCCAGAAGACGAGCGTCACGGCCGGCCAGGCGAAGAGCGCGCCGAAGAGGCCAGTCGCGCGGCAAAAGAACACGAGCAGGCCGAGCAATACGGTGCCGAGGACGAGGCCCATTCCGGCCGAGACGAACTCGTCCTCTTCCGGCACGAGCAGCGCGGCGAAGGCGAGTCCAGGCAGGAGCACCCAGCCCAGGTAGAACAGGAGCACCTGCATCGCGACGAGGGGCGCTCCGCCGGCCAGGAGCCCGGGCAAGATCATCAGTGCGAGACACAGCGACGCGAAGCGCGTTCCCCTTGGCCAGCCGGCGAGCCAGCCGACGAAGACGGCGCGCCGGCCGAGCGGCGGTCCGGGACTCGCCCCCCCCTCGGCGGCGTTTGCGGGCTCGGCGACCATGCTGCGAGGCGGAGTCTAACCCGACGCTCGCGCCGGGGAACGGCTCGAGGAAGGAAGGTCCTGCTCGCTCAGCCTCTCAGGCTCTCGATCGGTCGCACCGCGAGCGCGCGCGCACAGGCCGCGAGGCCCGCGAGGGCGGCGAGCTCGGCTCGGACATCCCATGGTGGAC
>JABFRZ010000141.1 GCA_013140785.1 Planctomycetota bacterium
GCCCACGCGCAGCGAGCAGCCGCGCCGCGTCGCGCGCGAAGAGCGTCTTGCCGGAGGCCGGCCCGCCGGTGACGCCGAGCCGCAGCCCCGGGCGCTCGAAGGCCCCCACGCGCTCGAGCGCCTGCTCGATCCAGCGCCCGCGCCGATCCAAGAGCGGCTCGAGCTCGCTCATGGAGTCGATGCGGCCCTCGGCCTCGACCGCCTCGTCGCCCTGCGCGAAGCCGAAGGCGCAGTGCACGTGCGGGATGCCGTTTTCCCAGGCCGCGTCGCGATCGCTGGCGCGGTCCCCAACCATGACGGCGCTGCGCGTCTCGAAGTCGGCGAGCAAGCGCGCGACCATGTCGCCCTTGCTGGTGATGTCGGGGCTCTCGCGGCAGTAGGCCGCGCGCACGAGCCCGTGCAGCTCGAGCGCGTCGAGCATATGGTCGAGGTACGACTGCTGGCAGTTCGAGGCGATGCCGAGCGCGAACCCGCGCGCGTGCAGGCGCTCCACGACCTCGCGTGCGCCGGGCATGGCGAGCACGACGCCTTGGCGCAACATGGCCTCCTCTTCCTCGACGCAGGCCCTCAATACCGCTTGCCGATCGTCTTCGCGGAGCTCAGGGAACAGCGCGCGAAAGCCGACTTCGAGCGGCAGCCCCACCAGCGACAACCACTGCTGCGGAGTGGGCAGGGCGCGCGTGATCCCGAGCTCGCGCAGGGCGCGACGTGTGCCGCGCTCGGCGGACTCGATCCAGAAGCGATCGGTGGCGACCAGGGTGCCGTCGAGATCGAACAAGACGGCGTCGAAGCAACGCGCGGAGGCCAAGCGGCGCAGGATAGCGCGAACGCTACGCCCTGCGCTGCATCCGGTGGCGGTGCAGCGCGCGCGAGAGGCGCCCGAGATCGACCGGCCAGGAGAGCGCGCTGTCGGCGCCCGCGGCCCGCACCTCCGCCGACCACAGGTCCTCGGGTTCCTTGGCAGTCACGAGCAGGAGCGTGTGCGGATGGTGCGCGCGCAAGGAACGGATCTGGGCCGGGTTGCCGCGCTCGTAGCCGCAGGCCCACACCACGTCGATGCCCGGACGGTCCGCGAGCGTGAAGTCGATGTCGGGCAGCTCCTGTGCGAGGTGCTGGACGAGGGCCAGCGAGAGCGCGCGCTCGGGGTGCAGCGTCGTGAGACGGCAGGTGAGGCGACGCTCGCTGCGCGCACGCCGGTGGGGCGCGAGCGCGAACGGGTCGGCTGAGCGGTCGAGTGGACGCTGGGCGTTCATGTGAGCGGTGGCCTCGTGCGCCGAGCGGCGCCGCACCGGTGTAGAGTTGGACGGAGCTAGGTCACCGACGAGTTCCGAGCGACCCTCCTCCGCTCTGTACCCCATCGGTAGGAGCGGCGGTTTTCGGCCGAAGAAGGGCCTTGGCGGCCCCCCTTCGTTACAGAAGACTTGCCTCGGGACGCCTCCCGGACCGAGGGGAGCCGATTCGCGCGCGGCGTAACCCCTCCCTATGCTCTTCGCGCGCACCATGAGCCGCCCCCCTCGCGAGCCCGCCCGCGCTTGAGACGGCTCTACGGCTTCGTCCAGCGCTTCCTGCGCCACCGGCGCGCCCTGCTGCTCGGCATCGGCTGCATCCCGCTGATCTCGCTGTGCGATATCCGCCTGACGCTGTGGTTCGGTGACGCGCTCTCGCGCCTCTCGGCCAAGGAGGACCCGGCCTTCCTGAGCCGGCTGTTCGTGCTGCTGCTCGGGGTGGCCGCCGTGCAGGGCCTGTTTCGCTTTCTGGCGCGCTGGTGGATCGTGGGCGTGTCGCGCCGCGTCGAGGTCGAGCTCAAGCAGGACCTGTTCGACAAGCTCGCGCACCTGTCGCTCGCCTTCCACGTCCGCAGCCGCTCGGGCGACATCGTCAGCCGCCTGACCTCGGACGTCGAGAACGTCCGCATGCTGATCGGGCCGGGCAGCATGTACGTGCTCGGCTCGCTCTTCATGGTGCCGGGGAGCCTGTGGGTGCTGTTCCACATCTCACCCGGGGTGACGCTGGCGATGTCGTTCCCGCTCCTGCTCGTAGCTGTCGCGATGATGATCATGACGCCCAGGCTGCAGCGCTACTCGATGGCGGTGCAGGAGAGCCTGGCGGACATCGCCACGCACGCGCAGGAGAGCTTCGCCGGCATCCGCGTGGTGAAGGGCTACGGCCTGGGCGAGCACGAGAACCGGCGCTTCCGCGCCGCTTCCGAGACGAACCGCGCGCACCAGCTCGACCTCGCGCGCGCGCGCGGCGTGCAGGACGCCTGGATCCACCTGGCCTACGACCTGGCCTTCCTGCCGATCCTGGTGGTGGGCGGCTGGGCCATGATCGACCGCACGCTCGACGCCGGCGACCTGTTCAAGTTCGTGGACCTCGGCTTCAAGGTCTTCTGGCCGGTGATCGCGCTGGGCTGGATCGCCGGGCTGTACCCGCGCGCGGTGGCCTCCGCGGAACGGATCGACGAGGTGCTCGAGCAGCGCTCCGAGATCGTCGAGGCCCAAAGCGCGCGCACCCTCGCGCGCGTCGAGGGCCGACTCACCCTGCGCGAGGTCGGCTTCACGTACGAGGGCGCGGCGCGCCCGGCGCTCGGCGGCGTCACGCTCGAGGTCGCGCCCGGCACGACGCTGGGCGTGGTCGGGCCGACGGGCTCGGGCAAGAGCACCTTGCTCAACCTCCTCGGCCGCCTGTTCGAGGCCCAGGGCGAGGTGCGCCTGGACGGCGTGCCGATCCGCGAGCTAGACCTCGATTCCCTGCGCGGGGCCCTCGCCTACGTGCCGCAGGACAGCTTCCTGTTCTCCGACACCTATCGCGCCAACCTGGAGTTCGGCGCCGCCCAACCGCTGGAAGAGGCCGAGCTGCGGCGCTTGACGCGCGAGGTCGCGATGGAGGCGGAGGTCGCGGCCTTCCCGAACGGCCTCGAGCAGCTCATCGGCGAGCGCGGCGTGACGCTCTCGGGCGGCCAGCGCCAACGCACCTGCATCGCGCGCGCGCTCGCGCGCGACCCACGCGTGCTGATCCTGGACGACGCCCTGTCCGCAGTCGATACCGAGACCGAGGCGCGCTTGCTCGCGAACCTGCGCCAGGCCGGCAAGGGCAGGACGGTGGTCGTCGCCGCGCACCGCCTGACGACCGTGCGCTCCGCCGAGCAGATCCTGGTGCTGCGCGAGGGACGCCCCGAGGCCCTGGGCACGCACGCTGAGCTGCTCGAGCGCTCGCGCTGGTACCGCGATACCTGGGAGCGCCAGCGCATGACGGCCGAGCTGGAGGTGCTGTAGATGAGCGCCGATCTGCCCGACGAGCTGACGGAAGAGCTCGACAAGGACGAGGTCGCCACCAAGGCCTGGGACAGCGCCGTGCTCGCGCGCCTGTGGCGTTTCGCGCGCCCGCACCGCGGCAAGTTCGCGCTCAGCTTCGCGATCCTGGCGGGGCTCTTCTTCCTGGAGCTGGCCGCGCCCTGGCTGCTGAAGCACGCCATCGACGGGCCCATCGCCGCGGCCGATGCCGCGCGCAACGCGTCCGAGAGCGGCGAGCTCGACGCGACGCCCTACGTGCACACGCTGCTCTTCCTCGGCGGCGGCTACCTGCTGATCATCCTGCTGGCGGCAGTGTTCCGCTTCCTGGAGGAGAACCAGCTCACGCGCACGGGCCAGGCCGTGGTCAACGACCTGCGCACGCACCTGTTCGCGCACATGCAGCGCCTGGAGCTCGCCTGGTTCGACCGCCATCCGACCGGCTCGCTCGTCACGCGCGTGACGAGCGACGTCGAGAACCTGAACGAGCTGTTCACCTCGGGCCTGGTGGTGCTCTTGTTCGACATGATCAAGGTCGCGGTGGTGCTGGGACTCCTGTTCGTCGTGAGCCCGACGCTCGCGACCCTGGTGCTCCTGCTCACGCCGGTCTTGGTGGGCGTCAGCCTGGTGTTCCGCGGCGGCGCACGCCGTGCGCACCGCTCGGTGCGCGCGCGCCTGGCGCGGACGAACGGCTACCTGCAGGAGGTCCTGTCCGGCATCCGCGTGGTGCAGGTCTTCCGGCGCGAAGAGCGCGTCTCGCAGCGCTTCGGCGCGCACCTCGCGGCCTACCTCGCGGCCAACTTCCGCACGATCCTCCTGTTCGCGCTGTTCTTCCCGATCGTCGCCTGGGTCACGGTGCTGATCCAGGCCGGCGTGCTCTTGCGCGGCGGCAGCGCGATCCTCGCGGGCGACGTCACGCTGGGCGATTTCATCCTCTTCTGGTTCTGGCTGCAGGTCTTCGTGGGCCCGATCCGCGAGCTGGGCGAGCGCTACAACGTGCTGCAGTCGGCCTTCGCCTCGGCCGAGCGCATCTTCGCGATCCTCGACACGCCACCCGGCATCACGACGCCGGCCGCGCCGCGCGCGCTTCCCCTGCCCTTCCACGGACACGTGCGCTTCGAGAACGTGTCCTTCGCCTACGACGCGCGCGTGCCTGTCCTGTCCGAGCTCTCGTTCGAGATCCCGCCCGGCGCGACCGTGGCGCTGGTGGGCGCGACCGGCGCGGGCAAGTCCACCATCGTGAACCTGCTCTTGCGCTTCTACGACCCGAGTGCCGGGCGCATCACGCTCGACGGGATCGACCTGCGCGAGCTGGATCCAGCCAGCCTGCGCGAGCGCCTGGGGCTCGTCTTGCAGGAGGACTTTCTCTTCACCGGCAGCGTGCGCGACAACCTCGTGCTCGGGCGCGCGGGCGTCTCGCCGGAGAGCCTGACGCGCGCGCTCGAGGCCAGCACCGCCAGCGACTTCGTGCGGCGCCTGCCCAAGGGTCTCGACACCGAGCTGGCCGAGCGCGGCGCCACGCTCTCGACCGGCGAGCGTGAGCTGGTCGCGATCGCGCGCGCGCTGGCCGCCGGCCCGGCGATGGTGATCCTCGACGAGGCCACGTCCAGCGTCGATTCCGCCACCGAAGCGCGCATCGAGGCCGCGACGCACGAGCTCCTGCGCGGCCGCAGCGCGCTGGTCGTCGCCCACCGCCTCTCGACCGTGCGCCGCGCCGACAAGATCCTGGTGCTGCACCACGGCAAGCTGCGCGAGTCCGGCACGCACGCCGAGCTGCTGGCCCACGGCGGGATCTACGCGCGCCTGCACGCGCTGCAGTTCCGCGAGCCGGACGCCGAGCTGCGCGCGGGCTGAGCGCGCCCTACGGCACCGGCCGCAGATCGCCGAAGTCCCAAGTCTCGCCGCGCCCCAGCTCCACGACCTCGCTCTTGACCCTCGTGTCGCCCTCGTGGCGCACCTGCACGAACCAGCTCCCGGGAGGGTAGGGTCCGACGTCGAAGGTCCCATCCTCGCGCGTCGTCAGCAGCGGCGCGGTGTTCTGACCGACACGCCAGGGAGAGAACACGACGCCCGGCATGGGCCGCTCGGACGCATCCACGACGCGGCCACGCAACCGGATCGAAGGCCAGCGCGCGAGGTCGAGCTCGAGCACGATTTCCTCGGGGCCGGGATGCACGTCGTGAAGCTCGGCCATGGGGAAGGAGTACTCACCCGCGGCGAGCACCTGGAGGGCGTAGGAGGAGCCCGGAAGGCCGGTGAATTCGAAGGAGCCCGTCGCGTCCACACGAACTTCCTCCAGGTAGTTGTCCGCGAGGTCTTCGGCCTCGCAGCGCACCCGGCACTGCGCGGGGTCGAGCCCGTTCAGCGCGAGCCGCCCGCGCAGGATCGAGCCCTCGACCACCGGGTTCCACACGAGCTCGGCACCGACCGCGCCGAACAGCCTCGCGCTCACACGCCCCCGCGAATCCGCATCGACCACGAGCTCGAACTCGCCCATTGGCAGGTCGTGCAGCACGAACGTCCCGTCGGCGCCCGTGAAACTGCTGCGACCGCCGAACAGTCCGATTCCGAAGCGCACGTCCGCAGACGGGACCGGACGCCCGGCTCGATCCGTGACGATCCCGCACACGCTCGTCCCGGGGAACAGCGTGACCGCTTGCGTCGCCGTGGAGCCCGCCAAGATCTCGATCTCCCCGCTCCAGGGCGCGCAGCCCGGCGCCTGCGCGCGCACCGGCCGGAGTCCGGGCTCGACGCCTTCGAAGCGGAAGGACCCGCTCGCATCGCACAGGGTGCGCTGCGCACCGGGCGCGTCCTTTCCCACGCCCATGAAGCGCTGATCCAACTCGTCGCCGACCAGCACCTGCGCCGCCGCGATCGGCCGGCCCTCGAGGTCCAGGACACGCCCTTCGAGCACTCCCCCCACCTCGGTGAACTCGAGTGGGACCTCGAGAGTCGCGCCCGGTCCTCCCATGACCTCGGTGCAGGGCGACGGTGCCCGGCGCGGCGCGCGCGCACCGATCCAGCACATGCCGTCTTCGATCGAGCGGACCCGGTAGCGGCCCTCGGCATCGGAGCGCGCGACGCGATGCCCGCCCCAGCCGACAAACTTCAGATCGAGCCAGATCTCGGCCCCGCTCACCGCCGCACCCTCGGCCGTCACCTGCCCGAACACGTCGTAGCCCCGCGGAAGCGTGACGAGGAGCTCGACTTCCTCGCCGGGCACGACCTCGGCTCGCCAGGACTCGTCGCTCCGATCGATGTCGAACCAGATCTTGCCAGGTGACAGCCCCTCGATCCGGCAGATCCCGTCCGCGCCCGTACGCACCTCGAGCCCCTCGCCGTGACCCTCCTCGCTCCCGCTCACGCGCGCAGTGGCGGCGACATCCGCGGCCGGTTGGCCGTCGTGCCAGAGGACGCGCAGCAGGACCGAGCCCGTGGTCGCGACCTCGGGCGTCGTCTCGGCCGGCGGAGCGATAGCCTCGCGTTCCGCTGAAGGGACCGGATGCGGGGCATCGACTTGTTGCGTCTCCGGGGCGGCCTCCACGGGCGCGGGCGCGAGGAGCACGCCCTCGACGGGTCGTTGCCCTTCCTCACGCCTCTCACTCCTTCGCAACAGGAGCGCGACCGAAGCCACCAGCGCGAGGGCCACCGCAGCGGTGGCCATTTTCTTCGTCAGGCTCATGAGAACTACTCCAGACAGGGACGAAGCGACGAGCGCGGGGCCGAGTTGCGTGAGACCCGCCGGCATCCAGAACACGCGCACGAACGCCAGGCACCACACGGCTCTTCCCCCGCCGCTTTCGCGGTCGAGACGCTCGCGCAAGAGCTCGAGGCCGCGCCGGGTACGGGAATGCACCGTCTCGATCGGCAGAGCCAGGCGCCGGGCCACTTCCCGCGGCGGGAGCTCCTCGAAGAAGCGCAGTACCAGCACCGCGCGCAGCGGCTCGTCCAGCGCCAGCACGCGCTCGACCAGGGCGCGGCGCTGGTCCTCGCGCTCGAGGATCTCGGCCGGGCTCGGCACCGAGGCCTCGGGCCGCGCCGAGGCGCGCTCGCGCCGCGCTCGACGCGACGACGAGCGCCAGGCCTTGATCGCGAAGTTGCGTACTATCACCTTCAGCCAGCCGCGCAGCGCCCCGCGCTCGCGCGGGGCGTGCTCGAGGGCCGCCAGCAACACCTCCTGCTCGACGTCGCGCGCCAGGTGCGCATCGAAGACCAGCTTGCGCGCGAGGGCGCGCACGTAGGGCGCCTGCTCGAGGACCCGGTCGATCGCGGAGGGCTCCATGGGAAAGCTCACGAGGGAATGGACCCCGCCGAGGAGTGAACCGGTCAGAGAATCCCGCCGAACCCGCGTCCGAGGCCAGCGCTCCCCGCACGGACATGCGGGTGCCGGGGCACGCAGCGGTCCCTAGGCTCGCGTGGGTCTCCTGGTCCGGTCCCACCAACCGAGGTCCTCCGATGTCGCACGCCTGGAAACAGCTCGTCTCGCTCTTCCTACTCCTGCTCCTGTTCCTCCTGACCCCCGCCTGCGCTAGCGGCGGAACGGTCAAGGTCGCCGATTCCAAGGTCACCGACGACTGGGAGCTCGTCGGCTGGCGCGTGATCGGGTGCTGCTGCGCGGCACCGTGTCCCTGCCGGATCAACAAGAAGCCCATGAACTGCCACGGTTGCGACCACACCGACGTCGTGCACGTCGAGCGCGGGACGCTCGGCGGCACGCAGATGGACGGCGTCACCTGGATCGTGATCGGACGCGGCTTCGGCCAGGACGTGGAGGGGAACTGGGTGCAGGTGTACGTGGACGAGAAGGCCAGCGAGGCGCAGGTCAAGGCCGTGGGCGACATGCTGGCGGGCACGGTCGAGGGCTGGGGCTCGCGCGCGCCGTACCTGGCGGGCAAGTTCCTCGGCATCCGCGAGACGCCCATGAGCGTGAGCGTGTCGAGCGACCGGCGCGAGTACGCGGCCTCGATCCCGGGCGTGCTCGAGATCAAGACGCGCGCGATCGTCAACCCGGGGCGCAGGGACCCGGTCGTGAGCACGGGGATCATGGACAGCTTCGGCGACCGCTTCGTGCACTCGGACGCGCTCGTGCACACCTACAGCGACCCGAGCATCGGCCATTCCTGGGACCTGACCGGCAAGCAGTCGAACCAGGCCGACTTCGTGCTGAACCAGAAGCGCGTGGACGAGGGACACCTCGGCTGGGGCTGCTGGAGCGCGCACGCGAGCTTCGACGACGACGAGCCGTACGGCGAGGAGCAGGTGGGCCACGCGCACGCCGCGACGGAGTAGAACGCGCCACGAGGGCCAGCGAAGCTCGCGTCCAGCCTCGCGAGCCGCGCGAGTGTTCGCGCAGGCGCGCAAGCTCCTGATCCCTCGAGTCGTGCGCTGAGGCGTGTTCCGCGCTTCAGCGCACGATCCCGCGTCGCAGCGCCGCCAGCACCGCCTCGGACTTCGAGTGCACGTGCAGCTTGGCGTAGATCGCGCGAATGTGGAAGCGCACCGTGTCGAGCGCCATCCCGAGCGCGCGCGCCGCCGTCTTGTAGCTGTGGCCCTCGGTCAACGCCTGGAGCACCTCCAGCTCGCGCTCCGTCAAGCGGTGCGCCGTCTCGCGCGGCGGCGCGATGCGCTGGAACATGCCCACGACCTTGCGCGCGATCTCGGGCGTGAGCGGCGCGCCGCCGGCCGCGAGCTCGCGCAGCGCCTCGACCAGGCGCTCGGGCGGCGTGTCCTTGAGCAGGTAGCCCGAGGCCCCCGCACAAACGGCCTCGAACACGCGCTCGTCGTCGGCGTGCACCGTCAGCATCAGCGCCAGCACG
>JABFRZ010000011.1 GCA_013140785.1 Planctomycetota bacterium
GACTAGGGCGGCGCACGCGAGCGCCAGGAGCGCGAACGCCCGCGGTAGGAGCAGCAGCACGCCGAGCGTCGCGACCGCCGCCGCCTCGAGCGCGATGCCGCGCCCGAGGCTCCAGCTCTTCCTGCGCAGGCCCGTAGCGATCGCGAGCGCCGCCACGATGCCGAACCCGACCGCGAACACGAACCAGAACGTCTCCTGCTGGAGCGGATACTCCCGCACCGTCGCCACGCTGATGATCCCGAGCTCGTTCGGCTGGTGCGCGAACTCGACGGGCAGGATCCGCGCGACTGCCAGCGTGAGCGCAGCCGCGAGCGGCAGCGCCGCCACCTCGGCATGACGCGTCGCGGGTGACGGAGCGAGCTCCGAGTTCATCGCTCCTCCGCGCAGCGCCGCAGCAGCAGGATCTGATCGTACGGCTCGTCGGACAGCGTCCACGGCGCGTAGGTCTCGAGGATCGGTTCGCCCGAGACGGACCACGCGTGGAAGTTGGCCGCGCCGTGCGCGGTGTGGACGCGCGGGCCGAAGAAGCGGTCGGGGAGGACGAGCCCTCCGGCGGCTTCGAGGCAGAGGCTCTTGGCCGGGTGTTGCGGCCAGGGAGCCTTGGCGACGGCCAGGAGCTCGAGCTCGCTCGCGCGCGCTTCGAGCGGCTTCCAACCCGCGCGCTCCAGATAGTACTGCCAGCCCCAGTGGCCGGCGAACGTGGCGGGGCCGCGCGGCGTGAGTTCGTGCGCGGCGCGCTTGTAGGCGCTCGCGAAGGCGAAGTCGTCGATCGACATGCCGAGCGCGAGGACGGCCGAAAGCGCCACGGCCACGGCGGTTTTCGCGGGAGAAGGGTGGCGGCGCAGCGCGGCGAGTGCGACGGCCGGCAGGAAGGGCAGCCAGTAGCGCGTGGCCATGAACTGCAGCGTGAGCAGGAACACGAGGCCGCCGAGAAACCACAGCGCCAAGAAGCCATCCGTGCTCGCGCGCCCGCGCAAGGCGACGAACGCGACCGTTCCAGCGGCCGTGCACAGGATCGTCGGGATCATCTGCGCCGGTGTGTGGTGCGAGTACAGGCTCGCGCCGAGCCCGAGCGCCGCGCCCGCGAGTGCCGCGAGCCACGCCGGACGACGCCAGACGAGCACGGGCAGCATGCACGCGCCTCCCAGCATCGCGAGCGCCGCCACGAGCTTGCGGAAGAGCAGCTCAGGCGTGTTCGAGACGCTCTGGAACCCGACCATCGCCAGCGCGTGGACTTCGCCGTAGGCGGAGAGGTCGTGCAGCGCGAGGGCGAGCGCCGGGATCACGACCGCGGTTGCGTGCACGAAGCGCCGGCGCTCGAAGCCCGCGAGCAAGACGAGCGGCACGAAGCACAGCCCCGAATAACGGAACAGCACCGCGGCGCCCGCGAGCAGCGCCCAGCGCCACGCGCCGCGTTCGGCCGTCAAGAACCCTCCCAGCCCGGCCAGCGCGCACGCGAACAGCGGTAGGTCGGGCGTGAGCGCCTGGCCAGCGAGCACGAGCACCGGCGAGGTCCCGAGCACGAGCAGCGCGCGCACGCTCTCGACCTGAAAAGCCCGCGCGAGGCGAACGATCCCGAACAGGGCGAGCGCCAGCCAGGGCAACATCCACGCGTGCATTACCCACTCCGGCCCGTTGCGCACCGGCGCGAGCCACCAGGCGATCCCGGGCGGATTCGAGAGCACGTCGAAGGCGCGCTCGGTCTTTCCGAGCCAGTTCAGCTCGAACGCGTGCGGCCGCCACGGATCCCGCGCTGCGCCCTCGGCCAGGGCCAGGAAGTTGGCGTCGTCCACGTGCACGGGCTTCCCGAGGAAGGGCAGCACGAGACCGAAGACGAGCAGAACCGAGCAGACGATGCGCGCGCTCTGGTTCACTTCTTGGATCCTACTCCAGGCGCGGTGCCGAGCTCGACCTCGCTGCGGAACCCCGCGAGCGGGTCTTCGATCTCTGGTCGCGCCACCGAACCGGTGACTCGTCTCCTTCCTGGACGGGCTCGCATCCCGCGGGGCGGGCGAGAACTTCATGCGCGTGCGCGACCTGAACGAGTCCGCGCTCGGTCCTCTCCTACGTCCAAGGTTGGGCAACTCCTACGACGTTCGACGCAGCACGAATCCTCGCGGGTGTGTTGGAATGTCCTAGGCATCGAGATCGACACACCTGGACTTGGAGGGACGGAATTGAAAACGACCGCGCAGCACAGCGGGACGATCGGGGTGGGTGCGCGCGGCGCATGGAGGACGCTGACAGCGGATGCGGGCGTAGCGGAGCGCGCGCTCGCGCTCGTCCTGCTGCTGCTCGCGTTGCCCATGCTCGGGCTACTCGCGCTCTTCGTGCTGGCCGCGGACGGCTGGCCCGCGTTCTACAGCGGCGAGCGCCTCGGGCGCGGGCGGCGGCCATTCACGCTCTACAAGCTGCGCACGCTGAAGCGCGGAGCTGAGAAGGTCGTGGGCGGCGGGCTGCTCGGGCACAAGCAGGAGCTCGTCATCCGCGGTGGCACCTTCCTGCGCGACACGCGCCTCGACGAGCTGCCGCAGCTCTGGAACGTGGTGTGCGGCGACATGGCCCTGCTGGGTCCGCGCCCGGAGCGCGCCGAGGTGTACCGCGCGCAGTGCGCCGCGATCCCCGGCTACGCGCGCCGCTTCGACGTCCGCCCCGGGCTGATCGGCGTCTCGCAGCTCTTCACGCCGCACGCCACGGACAAGCGCTACCGCACGCTGCTCGACAACCACGCCATCCGCCGCGGTAACCGACTCGGCAGCGGGCTCGTCGTCATCGCCTTCACGGTCTGGGCGGTGGCGGCGCGCGTAGCCGGGGATCGCGGCGCACTGCGCGCGGTACACCTCGGCGCGCTCCGGGCGCGGACCCAGCAGGGCCA
>JABFRZ010000405.1 GCA_013140785.1 Planctomycetota bacterium
CGACCCAACAGGCTCGCCGCGTGGCGCGCCGCGGTCCTGCGCGAGATGGGCAGCGACGAGCTCGCGGCGCGCGCGGCCGAGGGCGGCGTCGGACCGTACCGCCGGACGCTCCTCGAGATGGCACGCCCTCTCGCGCGAGGACCGGCATGGTCGGCGGGTTTCACCGGCGGCGGAATCGTCACGCGCCTCGCCGCGCTCGAGCATCCGCTCGATGGTCATCCGCGATCCTCGCGCGTCGCGGCGTGCGCCGTGTTCGCTTGCGCGACGCTGTGCTGCGTGCCGCTCGGTCGTTTGGTCGCGGAGCGCACGCCCGCGTTCTCGGAGCTCGAGGGCTGCCTGCGCAAGCGCTATTTCGTCCTGGCCGAGATCGTCAAGGAAGATGCGGCGAACTCGGTTTCGAAACCCCGCTGAATCGAAAACGAAGGAGTTGACCTCGTGAACACGACCACCATCGCCGCATTCGTCGCCGGGATCGCGCTGACCGCGGTCGCCGTTCCCCGCGTCGCTCTGACTCAGTCCGAGGATCAGAAGAAGCTGGTGGAGGAGATGATGGCGAAGGCCCGCCGCTGGACGCAGCCGGGCGATAACCACAAGGTGCTCGAGCGCTTCCTCGGCCGGTGGAACACCGAAGTCAAGCTCGCGGGCAGCAGCCAGGGGGAGAAGGGCACGACCGAGTGCACGTGGCTCATCAAGGAGCGCTGGCTCCAGATGCACGGCAAAGGAACGATGATGGGGATGCCGTCCGAGACCTTCTACGTGCTCGGTTACGACAACTTCAAGATGAGCTTCGTCACGACCGCCGTGACGAACATGGACACGGCGATGTTGAGCTCGGAAGGCGACATGGACCCGAGCGGCGAGGTCCTGATCACCTACGGGACGCTCGACGAGTACCTGACCGGCGAGCACGACAAGATGGTCAAGTACGTGTGGCGGTTCCACGGCAAGGACAAGATCGTGTGCGAGGTCCACGACCTCCCGATCGGCGAGAAGAACACCAAAGTCGTCGAGATCGCCTACACGCGCGCGAATTGAGGACGTCATGACTGGACATTGCATCGCCAGACACGTCGCCGCGCCGCGCGAGGCCGTCTTCGCGGTCGCCTCCGACTTTCAGAACGCCCCCGGACGAATCAAGGCGATCACGAAGCTCGAAATCCTCACCGACGGCCCCATTCGCGCCGGCACGCGCTTCCGCGAGACGCGTACGATGATGGGCCGCGCCGCGACCGAGGAGATGGAGATCACCGCGTACGATCCGCCGCGGAGCTACACGCTCGGCGGCGACAGCTGCGGCTGCAGATTCCGGACGCAACTGCGGTTCGAGGAGAAGAACGGCGGCACGGACATCGTGATGGACTTCCAGGCGCAGCCGCTCACGACCATGGCGCGCGTGATGATGTTCCTGATGAAGCCGATGGCGAAGTCCATGATGAAGGCGTGCGCCAAGGACCTCGACGACATCGCAGCGCACGCCGAGAGCAACCCGCAACGCCGTTGAGGGAACGGCGCGGGTTGCCTTCTTGATGCGGCATTGATGGAGATCGAGAACACTGGTTCTGAAGGTTCGTGTCCGTGAGCAAAGGCGGAGCCTCGCTCGCGCTGCGCCTACTTCAGGCGCAGCTTCACGCTGCGCTCGCCTTGGCCGGCCTCGACCAGCACGGACTTCTTCGCGTCCTTGCCGTCGAGGGTGGTGGCCATCAGCGTGTACTTGCCGGGCGCGAGCGGGCCGACGCGGCGTTCGCGCGAGGAGAAGCCCTCGCTCAGGAGGCCCATGACGTCCTCCATCGACATCAGGTCGTCCACGCGGCGGCCGGCCTCGTCGAGGACGCGGAGGCGCGCGCGCATGGGTTGGGCGTCGTCGTCCTGGGAAGAACCGAGCAGCGAGACGCGCAGGAAGGTGCCCTCGGCGACGGTGAGCTCGACCTGGCTCGTCTCGCCGCTACGGATCTCGACGGCGGCGCTCTCTACGCTCGCGCAGCGGGAGCCGCGCGCGCTGGCGGTGATACGGCCGGGAGCGATGCCCTCGTAGGTGAAGCGGCCGGCGGCGTCGCTCGTGCAGCCCGAAGCCGAGATCGCCCGTCCGGCCGCGTCGCGCACGAAGATCGTGACGCCGCTCTGCGCGGCGCCGCCGACGTCGCGGACGATGCCGGTGAGCTTGCCGGGTTTCGCGAGGCGCACGACCAGCCCGTCCACGGCGCGGTCCTTCTCGACCTCAACGCCGACGGCGATCTCGCGGACCGGGTCGCGTTCCTCTACGACCCGAGCACCGACCAGCTCACGAACACGGCCCGGGCCGCGGCGCGCCCTGTGTTCGCGGGCGAGTGGCTGGGCTTCCTCGAGCTCGAGGCCGACCAGGGCGGCGCGCAGGGCACCGGAACCGACGCGAACGGCGACGGGGATGTGCTCGACGCGGTCGCCTGCGTGCTCGATCCGGTCACGGGCGGGATCACCAACCTGCGCCAGGATGCCGTGGACCTGCTCGGCTCGGACGACGACGTGCTGCTGCTCCTGCGGCCCGAGTCGGGCTCGAACACCGATTGGAACGAGGACGGCGATCTCGACGACGTGGTCGCGCACGCCTACGACCGGATCGCGCAGACCACGACCAACGTCCGCTGCGCGTGGCGCCGAAGGCACCCGCAAGCGCGAGGTTGAAAACCCTCGGGCAGGAACAGCGGTCGAGCATCGCGACGGCGGCCGAGGCGCTCGAGGTTCATGAGGCGCATGCGCGCGCTCGACGCACGAGCCCGCGACCGGGCGATCGCCGAGGAGCTCAACGCCGCATTCGACCGCAGGCGGCGCAGGCGGTGCAGGCGGTGCAGGCGGGCGCAGGCGGCGCAGGCGCGCGTCGAGAACTACAAGCG
>JABFRZ010000690.1 GCA_013140785.1 Planctomycetota bacterium
GGGCCTCGTCCACCGGGCCGCCCCCCGTCCGTCCTGCCTCGGGCCCTTGCGCCAACGCCCCCATCCCTTCGACGGGACACCTGCCCCGCGTCGGGATTCTATCCCCGCGCGAGAGGGTCTCGCGCAGGGGCTCATTCCGACAGCAGGAAGGCACCTGCCCCCGAGAGAAACATGGGCGAGGCACCGGGGTGACCGACGGCGATCTCGGCACGGCCGTCGCCGTCCACGTCGCCTGCGGCCAGCGCCCAGGGAAGTATCTCGGAGTCGGCCACGTACGTCGTCGCCGCGAGGCTCAGGCCGAGGTAGGCCGTGACCGAGCCGCACACGACGCCGAACCCGGGGCCGGTGCAGCTCCCCGCCGCCACCAGGGCGTCAAGCTTGCCGTCGCCGTTCACGTCGGCGATTGCCACCGCGCGACCGCCATGGATGTCGCCCGGGTGCGCGGGCGGGAGCAGGATCGGAGTCGCGGCCGTGAAGCTCGGCGCGAGGTAGAGCTGGGCCTGGTTCTCGAGCAGGACGCCGGTCAAGAGGTCGCCCAGCCCGTCGCCATCGAGGTCGCCGATCGCGACCGAGGTGCCGAGCTTCTCGCCCGTGGCCGGCGCATCGTCGATCAGCGTCAGGCTGAGCACGCCACCGTCGAACAGGTGCACCGCGCCGCAGTCGAACGCGCCCGGCTCGTCGTGGTTGGGCTCACCCACCAGGACCTCGTCGAAGCCGTCGCCATCGACGTCTCCGGCCGCGACGCAGTGGCCGAACAAGCCTTCCGCGAGGGTGGGATCGCTCACCTCGCTGAACGTGGGGACGCCGCCGGTGTAGCCCAGGATCTTGACCTTCGCGAAGACGCCGGGCGGCTGCGACGCGCCGTGGAACGAGGCGCCGACGACGAGCTCGTCGGACGGTGTCAGGTCGAGCGTGGCCGCCGCCAGCGAAACCCCCATCTGCTCGAGCGCGACGGGAGTGGGATCGGTGTAGGTCGAGACGCCAGCGCTGCCCACCGGGTGCACGAAGACGTGCACGGCGCCGATGTTCGTCAGCGGGAAAAGCCCGTCCTTGCCGGGCTCGCCCACCGCCAGATCCGTCGCACCGTCGCCGTTCCAGTCGAGCGCGGTCAAGGCCCAGCCGAAGTCGCCACCGATCGAAGGCGCGGGGCTGGTGATGGTCGTGATGCTCGTGAAGCTCGGCCCCGCGTAGATGTGGACCTTGCCGGCTCCGAAGGCGCCCGAGACGGTCTCGAGCACGGCGCCCACGGCCACGTCGACAGCGCTCGTGCCCACGAAGTCGCCGATCGCGACGCTCCAGCCGAGGCTGCCGGATGACTCGGGCGTCGGCGAGACTGACACGGGATGCGGGCCGAACCAGGCCGCGAGCGGGTTCGAGAGCGTGCCGCCGCCCGGCGCGGCGCCGAAGCCCTTGATGCGCATGGGCAGGACTTGCCCGAGCAGCGCGCTCGAGTCCGGGATGGGCAGCGCCACGGTGAGCGCGCCCGAGCCGTTGCTCGTGCCGAGCGGCAGGATCATGCGCACGCCGAGGTAGGGAGGCATGCTCCCTCCGGGCACGGGACCGAGCGCGCCCCAACCAAGCAGGTAGAGCGGCGTGCCGGGCAGCGCGTTGGTGATCTCGAGCGTCATGGCCGCGCCGATCTCGGCCGGCGTCTTCTGGACGAAGTGAAGCTGGGCCGAGGCCGGCACGGCCAGGGCGAGGACGGCGGCGGCGGTTCGGAGCGGTCGTTCCATGGTGAGCACCAGTCTCTGCTTCTGTCTGGTTCGTCTGGGATCGGAGCCGTGGCACGTGCCGCGGCTTCCACCGGACGACGCGCAGGGACAGCCAGGTCCCTGCAAGGGAATCCGAGGAATCGCAGCGCCAGGCTCACCGCGCCGGACACGCCGAGCCTGTCGGTCAGCACTCGTCGAAGGGGCGGGGTCGATCTCCACCGACCCTTGCGCGTGCCTACGCCAGATCCAGCAACCTGTGCTGCGGGTGCTTCTTGGCCGCGTTCTTCTTGTCCCACTCGCTCGTGAAGAGCACCACCGTGCGATCGCGGTGGTCGCGCGCCACCAGCGCCGTGGTCGGGGGCGCGAAGGTTTCGCGCGGTCCGATCAGCCACGCGCTGCACTCGTAGGGCAGCGGGCTGAGCGTCGTCTCGCAGCCGTACTCGTCGCGCAGGCGGTACTGCAGCACCTCGAACTGGAGCTTTCCGACCGCGGCCACGAGCGGCTCCTTGACGCCCGACTCAGGGTTCAGGACCTGCACCGTGCCCTCGTTGACGAGCTGTTCCAGGCCCTTGTCGAAGGACTTGCGCTTCGCCATGTCCTTGGGCGTGACGCGCGCGAAGACCTCGGGCTGGAACATGGGCAGCGGCTTGTGCTCGAAGCCGCCCTTGAGCGAGAGCGTGTCGCCGATGCGGAAGGTGTCGCGGTTGATGAGCCCGACGATGTCGCCGGGGTAGGCGACGTCCACCGTGTTGCGCACCTCTGCCACCATCGAATGCGGGCGCGAGAGGCGGATGTCGCGGTCCAGGCGGTGGTGGTGCACCACGAGATCGCGCTCGAAACGGCCCGAGCACACGCGCATGAAGGCGAGGCAGTCGCGGTGGCGCTTGTCCATGTTGGCCTGGATCTTGAACACGTAGCCGCTGAAGGGCGCGCCGGCGGGGTCGAGCGGCTGCTCGCTCCCGTCCGGCAGGTCGACCATGCGCGCGCTCGGCGGCGGCGCGAGCTCGACGAAGGCGTCGAAGAAGGACTCGACGCCGAAGTTGGTGAGGGCCGAGCCGAAGAAGGCCGGCGTGACCTCGCCGCGCAGGAAGGCCTCGCGCGTGAACTCGTTGCCGGCCACCTGCAAGAGCTCGAGGTCGTCGCGCGCCTTGGC
>JABFRZ010000447.1 GCA_013140785.1 Planctomycetota bacterium
CGCCCGGCGCGAGGCGCGGCCTGCCCGCGAGCCCCGAGGCCGAGGCGACGGTCGCGCTCGACACGCTCCAGGGCATCACCGTGCGCGCGCTCGACTGGGGGCCGCGCCTCGCGCCGGGCGAGACCAAGGTCGACGCCCTGGCCGCGCTCGTGCCGGCCGACCAGCACGCGTTGTTCTTTCCCTCGTTCGCGAGCTTCGTGACCACGCTCGACGAGGCCGGACGCCTGGGCGAGTTCGGCCTCTCCGCCTTCGAGCAGCGCTCGAGCGACGCACGCACGCGTGAGCGCACCGAGCGCCAGCTCGCGCTCGAGCTCAGCGCCCTGGCGCGCACCTTCGGGCCGCTCTTGGTCGAGAGCGTGGCCCTGACCGGCTCCGATCCCTACCTGCGCACCGGCTCGGACCTGGCGCTCTACTTCCGTGCCAAGTCGCCCGAGGCCGTGCACGCCTTCATCGCGGCGCGCCAGGACGCGGCCGGCGGCCGGAAGGTCAGCGGAAGCGTGGCCGGAATCGAGTACCGGGGCGTGGTGGACGAGACCCGCGCGCTTTCCTCGTACCTGGCAAGAGTGGGGGACGTGATCGTGGTCGCGAACTCGCTCGTGCCGCTGGAGCGCTTGGCGGCGGTCGCGGCCGGCTCCATTCCGGCCCTGGCCGCGGCCGGCGAGTACCGCTTCTTCCGCCAGCGCTACGCGCTCGGGAGCCAGGGCGAGTCGGCCTTCCTGGTCCTCCCCGACGACGCGATCCGTCGTTGGTGCTCGCCGCGCTGGCGCATCGCGAGCGCCCGCATCGCGCGCGCGGCCGCCGCATTGGCCGAGCAACACGCCGAACACTTGGCGGAGCTCCTGGCCGGGGTCGCGGCCCCGCGCGAGCTCGGGACGGATCCCGAGTTCCCAGGGCTCGGCGCGCTGCGCTTGACGCCCGAGGGCGTCCACTCCGCAGCCTACGGCACGCTCGACTTCCTGACCCCGATCGCCGAGCTCCCACTCGCACAGGTCACGCCGCGCGAGGCCGAGCTCTACCGGACCTGGCGCGCGGGCTACGAGCGCGCTTGGAGCAACTTCTTCGACCCGATCGGGGCGCGCCTCTCGGTGAGCGCGAAGCGGACCGCCCTCGATCTGACGGTCATGCCGCTCATCCTCGGGACCGAGTACGACGACCTGCGCAAGGCGGCCGGCGGACCCATGCTCGCGCCCGGGAGCGGCGACCCGCACCCGGAGTCACTGGTGCACTTCGTCATGGCGATCGACCCCGAGTGGGAGCAGCTGAAGTCGCTCGGCTCGATCCTGGGGAGCACGGCCGAGAAGCTCGGCGCCGACCCCTTCGCGTGGCTCGGCGGCTGGCTCGCCGTGTACGCCGACGAGGGGCCGTTCTGGGACGACCTCCTGCAGGCCGAGGACCTCGAGGAAGCCCTGGACGGCGTGCAAAGCGAGCTCAATCGGATCCCGTTGGCGGTCGAGATCGCGGTCCGGAGCCCGCTCAAGCTGGCGCTCTTCATGACCAGCCTGCGCGCCTTCGTGGACGGCAGCGCCCCGGGCATGACGAACTGGAAGGAGCGGGTGGTGGGCGAGCGACGCTTCGTCGAGATCGGCTCGGCCGGGCTCGGCGACGAGTTCGCGCTCTTCTACGCGACCATGCCCACGGCCCTGATCCTCGCGCTGCACGAGCCCACGCTGCTCGCGGCGATGGAGCGCGAGGAAGGCCGGCGCGCGGGAGCTGCGCTCGTTCCGGCAGCCTGGGACGGGAGCCATGCCGGTCTCGTGCTGGGCGCTCGGGGTCTCGAGCTGCTCGAGATCCTGTTCGAAAGCGAGCTTTCCGACGCCCTGCGGCGCGACTCCTGGCGCAACCTGCCGATCCTGAACGAGTGGCGGCGCCTCTACCCCGAGCTCGACCCGCTCGAGCTCCACGCGCGTGTCTTTGGCGAGCGCCTGGCGTGCCCGGGCGGCGGCAACTACGCCTGGAACGAGGAGTGGCAGACGATGGAGTCGAGCGTCTTCGGTCACCCCGGCGCGCCGAAAGACGGGATCCGCCGGCCAGAGGCCTGGGCCGATCTCGCCGCCGCGCGCTTCGCGCTCGAGTTCGAGACCGACGGACTGCGCGTGCGAGCCGAGATCGAGCGCGAGTAGCGTCGCTCCGCGCGACGGAGCTGCGCAGGTCTCGATTGCCCCGCCGCGGTGGGACCCCGGGCAGGGCAGGAGCTACACTGGCCTATTCGCGTTCGCCCTCGGGCGCTCGCCGCACACGGGAGTCCCGTCTTGCCGAACCTCGTCCTGATGCTGGCCCTGGCGCCGGCGTTCCAAGAGAAGCCCTACCTGCACGAGCAGCCGCGCTTCGAGCTCGTGTTGCCGAGCGAGGCCTGGCAGCCGCTCGACCAGAGCAGCGCTGGCGTGCTCGTCGTGGTCTTCACGCCCGTGAAGGACATGAGCACGCGCTGCTCGGTGCTGCGCTTCCCGGGTCCGCTCCTCCCCGCCGGCGTGGAGACGCGTGAGCAGCAGGTACAGGAGGCGGCCGGCCGCTTCTACCAGCGCGTCGTCCTCGAGCCGGGCACGCTGGCCGGCCGCGAGGCGCGGCGCTGGGAGTACAAGATCGGCGACGGCACGACGATCGAGTGGGCCTTCCAGGACGAGGACAAGGGCTGGGTCTTCTTCCAGTTGGCAGCTCCGGCCGCGATCTGGGGCGACCCCGACGAGCGCGCACCGCTCGAGCGCTTGCCGGCGAGCTTCGTCTGGAGCGGCGGCGCCGATGCCGCACCCGCGAGCATCGACCTCTCGACGCCGCAGACGATTCGGGGGCTGCGCGCCCTCGCCGCGCCAGAAGAGCGGCCCTTCGAGGTCACGCGCCATCGCATCGAGGCGCTCATCGAGCCCGAGGAACACTCGTTCCTGCTCTGGGATCGGATCGAGGTCCGAGCCCGCACGGCCGACCTGCGCGAGATCGAGCTCCACACCACGCTGATCGAGATCGAGACGGTCACCGCCGACCAGCCTCTCGAGTGGCGCATCGAGAAGGCCCCCGCGGCGGATGGGCTCGTGGTCACGCTGACGAAGCCTCTGGCCCTCGGCGAAAGCGTGCAGCTCGACGTTCACGCGGGCTGTGCCGACTTCTTCCAGGGAACCGACCAACAGCTCCTTTCCGAGATCGGCGTGGTCGGCCAGGTGCGTCCCGGCTCGAGCTGGTCTTCGCACGTGCTCTGGTACCCGATCGATCCAACCAATGACGCCGAGGTCGACATCACTCTGGACGTGCCGGCACCGCTCGTGGCGCTGACGGGCGGCAAGCTGGTCGAGCGTGTCGAGGCCGACGAGCGCGTGCGCTACCGCTACGTCGAGGAGCAGCGCCGCCCGCGTGCGCTCCCTTTCGGGTTCGCGGTAGGCGCGTACCTCAGCGCTGAGGTCGTGCGTGCGTCCGGGCTGAACCTGCGCGTTTACGGCTTCCCGGGCGAGGAGAAGCGCGTGGCGCAGCGCATCGAGGTGCTGACGGAGTGTGCCGACGCCTTCGAGCGCGCGCTCGGCCCGTTGCCCTGGTCCGAGGTGCGCTTCGTCCACGTCAAGCCGACCCGCAAGGAGACCGGGGTCAGTCTGCCCGGGCTGATCCTCGTCTCCGACTTCTACTTCCCGGACCTCGACGGGGTCGATGCCTCGTCCGGCAATCTCTCCGACCCGACCGTACTCGGTCTCCTGGTCGTGGCCGACGAGTTCTCGCACCAGTGGAACTTCTACTCGGCTGGTTTCCCGAACGAACTCGCCGAGGGCATCTCGACCTACACCAACGCCCTGTTCCTGGAGGTGCGCCACGGGGCCGCGGCCTACAACGGGACGATCCGTACCTGTCGAGACGCCTGGATCGGCGGCGCGGGCGCGGTCACCGAGTTCGCGATCTCGCACCCCAACGTGTACTCGAACGCGCGCTACCGCCCGGTCGTGTTCTGCAAGACCCCGCTCGTGCTCGACGCGCTCCGCCGCCGCCTCGGCGACCAGCGCTTCTTCGACGGTTTCCGGCGTGCCTTCGCGCTGCGCGACCCGAGCGTGGACGGCTTCGAACGCCTCGAGCGCGGCTTCGAGGCCGCCGCGGGCGAGGAGCTCGGCTCGTTCTTCGAGCAGTGGTTCTTCCGGGCCGGCTTCCCGACTCTCAGGAGCTCTTTCGAGGCACGGGACGACGGTGTGACCGTCACGTTGCGCCAGACCCAGGGGGGTGAGCCCTACGAGCTCGATGTCGAGGTGGAGCTCGAGTGTGCGGACGGCTCGCGCCACGTGATGCCCGTCGCCCTGAAGGCGGCCCAGCAGACCTTCGCCTGGCCACTCCCGGCACGACCCGTGGCCGTACGGCTCGGACCCGAGGGTCGGCTTCCGGCCCGGGTCGAGGGGCCCTGAGCTGAGGCGCGCCGGGTTCGCGCCGCCATGCCGGTCTCGTTCTCCGTCCGGGGGTCTGCGCGCTTCGCGCTCGAGTTCGAGACCGACGGACTGCGCGTGCGCGCCGAGATCGAGCGGCAGTAGGTCACGCAGCGCCCGTGCTTTTGCTCCCTCCGTCCGTGAAAAGGAGTGGGAGCAGGTGGACTTCACTCCCCAGCAGTACGAGACGCTGGCGCGGCTGACCGCCGCCTTGCGGGAGCTGTTTCCGCGGATCGAGCTCGATGCGTCGCGCGCAGCCGACGGTTCCGTGCGCACCGATGAGCTCGCGCGCGAGAAGGTGTACTGCGCCCCGCCACCGGCACGACGCGCTGACCTGCGTCGGTGGCGAAGCACGAGACCGAGCGATCTCGCACCCCAGCTCGAGTGCGCTTTCGCTGCGCTGCGCCAGGACGGCGCCTCGCAGCATCGGCGAGACTCGCCGAACGAACCAGCATGCTCCAGGAGCGCGGCGGTACGTGACTTGCAAACTGCCGCCACCTGCGCCTTCGCGGCGCCTGCCCCGGGAGCTCTCTTGAAGACGATCCTCGGATCGCTTGGTCCCATGTCTCGATTCTCGATCCTCGCTTGGCTCGCGGCTTCGGAGCTCGTCCTGGGTGCATGCGACGGAGGTGGTTCCGGCGGGAGTCCTTCCGGCGGCCTTCCCGCCGTCGGCGGCGACGTCACGAACCTCGGTCTGGCCGCGGGGCGGATCGAAGGCGACGACGAACTGCTCGTCGTCGCCGTCTCGGAGATGGGGCAAGGCGGAGCCGACCGCAACCTCGACGGGGACGCGCTGGACGAGGTCGCCTTCGTCTACGACCTCGCGAGCGAGTCGGGTCGCGACCTCCGGATCAGTCTGAGCCCGAGCTTCCCGTTCCCGCTCGAGGTGGGCGGTTGGGTGGCGGCGCTCGTCACCTCCGAGGCCGGGCAAGGCGATTCCGACCTGAACCGGGACGGCGACGTCTCCGACGACGTGCTCTCGGTCTACGTGCACGACCGATCCGGCGCGCGCACGCTCGACTCGCGTCTCGCGCTGGCGCCCTTCCGTCCCCGGGTCGAAGGCGGCTTCGTCGCGTTCGCTGTGAGCGAGGCCGCGCAGGGGAACCGGGACCTGAACGGAGACGGCGATGCGCTGGATGCCGTTCCGCGCGTGATCGACTCCACGGGGATCGTCCGCGGACCGTCGGTGGCTCTCACGGAGCTCCTGGCTCTGAGCGGCGGCTGGGCGCTGTTCACGACGGACGAAGCCCAGCTCGGCAGCGACCTCAACGGCGACGGCGACGCGGTGGACGCTCACGTGCTGCAGTTCTTCGAGTTCCACTCGGGGTGGCTGGTGAACTCCGGGCTCGACGCGAGTCTTCCCGTGCTGCGGCAGGACATCCTGATGGTGGTCCAGTTCATCGAGTGGATGATGATGGTGGACGAGCAAGCCGGCGGCATCGACCTCGACGGGGACGGTGACGCCGACGATCTCGTGCCGCACGCCTATTCGCCCGCCACGGGAATCGCGACCAATCTCGCCCTGGCCGCCGTTCCGCGCGCGCCGCTCCTCGAGTCGGTCAGCGGGAGCTTCTGCCTGCTGGCGCGCGAGAGCGAGGGTCTGGACCGGAACGGCGACGGCGACTTCGAGGACGTCACGCCGACGGTCTACGGATGGGGCAACCTCAACGACATCCCGCTCGCCGTCGATCCGTCGTCCTCGGGCGTGGTCTGGTCGAGGTCGGCGCTCGTCCTCGACGTCTCCGAGGCCGCTCAGGGCGCGGACCTCGACGGGGACGGCGACAGGGCGGACCTCGTCGTGCACGTCGTCGATGGGCGCGGGCCCCGGAACCTCCGGCTCGATTCGCAGGGTCTCACGGGCGCACCCGGTCACGTCCTGATCCCGCGCTCCGAGCTCGACGCGGGCGCAGATTGGAACGGGGACGGCGACCAGCTGGACTTGATCACCTTCGTCCGGAACTCGCTGACCGAACGGACGAGCAACACCGCCATCGCCGGACTCGTGCTCGGAGCCTCTGGCAAGCGGCTGCTCCTTGCGGTTCCGGAGCGCGACGACGGGCGCGACTGGAACCAGGACGGCGACCTCGACGACGTCGCGTACGTCCATCACGAGCTCGCGCTCGTCAAGAACGTGGGCCTCCGGGGCCTGCTCGGCGCGTTCCCCGGCTGGGGAAGGGTCCTGTCTTCGGGGCACTCGGTGGTGCTCGCCGACGAGGCCTCGCAGGCGTCCGATCTCAACCGCGACGGCGATCAGAACGACTCGGTGCCGTTCGTGGTCGAGTAGAACTACGCCATTCGCCGCCAATCCCCCAGGCTCGGCCTGGAAGACGTAGTTCGTCCGGCGCGTCTCCCCGAGCGTCGCCGAGGAGCGCGGGCCGTACAGGTGCCCGGGATAGAGCACCGCGTCGTCGGGGGAGCTTCGCCAGGCGCTGGGTGAAGCTGGCCGAGATCGAGCGGAAGTAGCTCGCGCGCCCCGTTCTTTTGCTCCCTCCGTCCGTGGAAAGGAGGAAAGGCTCGGTTACGCTCGCGCGCGAGACGAAGGATGTCGCGCCAATGGTGGAGAGCGCCGAGAAAACCGAGGACGTCGAGGGTGAGGGCCTCACCGCGGAAGAGCTCCGTGACGCCTGGCCCGTGCTCGATTCCGAGGAGCGGCTGGAGGGCTTCCACCTCCTGCCGCGCGACGACGCCGAGGACTTCTTCCTCGAGCTGAGCTCGCGCGGACAGGCTTCGGTCCTGCTCGGCATGCCGACGCGCGAGCGGCGCGCCTGGCTGCGGCTCCTGCCGCCCGACGACGTGGCCGACCTGTGCGCGGAGTTCCCGCCGGACGGGCGCGGCGAGCTGTGTTCCTTGCTCGACGATCCGACGCGGCGCGAGGTGAACGCGCTGCTCGCCTACGCCGAGGACGAGGCCGGCGGGCTCATGAACCCGCGCTTCGCGCGCGCGCGCCCGGAGATGACGGTCGAGGAGGCCATCCGCTACGTGCGGCGCCAGGCGCAGGACAAGCTCGAGACGATCTACTACACGTACGTGCTCGACCACGAGCAGCGTCTGCTGGGCGTGGTCTCGTTCCGCGAGCTCTTGCTGGCCCCGGGCGACAAGCTCGTGCGCGACGTGATGCACGAGGACGTGATCACGGTGCCCGAGGAGATGGACCAGGAGGCCGTCGCGCGCATCATCGCCCAGCACGACATCCTGGCGGTGCCGGTGGTGGACGCGGAACGGCGCGTGAAGGGCATCGTCACGGTGGACGACGTCGTGGACGTGGTCGAGACCGAGGCCACCGAGGACATCCAGAAGATCGGCGGTACCGTCGCGCTGGACGCGCCGTACATGCAGACCAGCGTGGCGCAGATGATCAAGAAGCGCGCCGGCTGGCTGATGGTGCTGCTGGTCGGGCAGATGTTCACGATCAGCGCGCTTAGCCTGTACCAGGAGCAATTCGCGACCGCGATCGTGCTGGTCACGTTCCTGCCGATGATCATCTCGAGCGGCGGCAATTCCGGCTCGCAGGCCACCACGCTGGTCATCCGCGCCATGGCGCTCGGACAGGTGCGCCTGCGCGACTCGTGGCGCATCGTGCGGCGCGAGCTGGTCAGCGGGCTCTTCCTGGGCGGGCTGCTCGCGCTGCTCGGCCTCGCGCGCATCGTGGTGGGCGAGTGGCTGGCGCACGAGTACGGCAGCTTCTATCTCGACCTCGGCCTCGCCGTCGGCATCAGTCTCTTGGCCGTGGTCATGCTCGGAACGCTCACCGGCGCGCTCTTGCCGTTGCTCTTGCGCGCGCTGCGCTTCGACCCTGCCAGCGCCTCGGCCCCGATGGTCGCGACGATGCTCGACCTCTCGGGCGTCTTGATTTATTTCAACGTCGCGCGTGTCGTGCTGGCTGGAAAGCTGTTGTAGGCAGCTCGGTTTCCCGGGCTTCTTTCGCCACCGCGAAGGATGCGCACGGTCTTCAGCGCGTGCCCAAGATCAGCGAGTTCTATGGGGTTGCAATCTACATGTACCACGATGAGCATGCCCCTCCGCACTTCCATGCAAAGCATGGGGGTGCATCTGCCGCCTTCACCTTCGATGGTCGCGTCTTGCACGGAAGGGTTCATCCTCGCGTGCTCCGGCTGGTCCTGGAATGGACCCGAATTCACCTCGCGGAGCTGGAGCTCAACTGGTCCCTGGCAAGGAAAGGAGGACAGCTTGTCCAAATCCCGCCTCTCGAATAGCCTTCTCTCGATGATCAAGGGGCTTCCACCCGACCGAATCCCTGTCGTCGTAGCCGCTCGTGTGTGCGGACCCTTCTCGGTCTTCCTCGTCTTCGACGATGGGGTATCGAAGCAGGTCAACCTCCGATGCCGGCTGAAGGGCCCCGTTTTCAAGCCGTTCCGGAGTCCGGAAGGGTTCGCCAAGCTGCGCGTCGATCACGAGTGCGGCACGATCGTCTGGTCGGATCAAGCCGACATCGCTCCCGAGACGCTCTACCTCCTGCCAGACGAGCGCAAGGGCGCCCGTCAGTCCAGCACGCGCTCGCGGCGCAAGAAACCGAGCAAGGGCTCGAGCAGCGCGGCCTGACCGGCGTTTGCCGGTGTGGGTCGGTGACGGGTAGCCAAACTCACGGCGCGAGGTCGAGGCTCCACGCCACCACGTGCGCGGGCGAGAGGCACGGGTGGATCGTGTCGCCCGCGCACGTGGTG
>JABFRZ010000438.1 GCA_013140785.1 Planctomycetota bacterium
GCGCCAGGCCTACGCTCGCGCGCTCGCGCTCGATCCCGAGCTCGCCGCCTCGGCCACCAATCTCGCGCCGCTGCTCGCGCGCGCCGGCGAGGCCGCGGCCGGGAAGGACCTGCTCGATCGCCTGATCACGGGCCATCCGCTGGCCGACAGCGCCTACCGCAACCGCGCGGTGGTGCGTCTCGCGCTCGGCGACGAGGCCGGCTGTCGCGCCGATCTCGAGACGGCCATGAAGCTCCTGCCCGACGCGGGCCTGGCCCAGGCCCTGGCGCGCTTCGCCGAGCAACGCGGCGACACCGCCTCCGCTCTTCGCTGGCACGAAGAAGCGCGTCGCCTCGATCCGCGCCTGCGCTGAGCGCGGCTTCTTTTCGAGGGATGCCTGGCAGGCGCAGCGAGCGGCCAGCGTTGGAGTCGCTGTGCGCCACCCCGCGCGAACCCCATCCGGAATCTGGCTCGACCGATCGCCGCTCCCCAGGCATCCTTTGTCCAGGGAGTCGGGAGGGCGCACGCACATGACCGCAGATCGGAAGGTCGAGGAACTCTTCACGCGCCTCCGGGCGGGCGACCTGGCCGTGAAGGACGAGCTGTTCGAGTGCGTCCATTCCGAGCTTCACAGGCTCGCGCGCGTGGAGATGGCCAGGCAGCGGCCCTCGCACACGCTGCAGGCGACCGCGCTCGTCAACGAAGCCTTCCTGAAGCTCGGCGGGGCGAACCCCGCAGGCTGGGTCGATCGCGCGCACTTCCTGCGTCTCGCGGGCAAGGCCATGCGCCAGATCTTGGTCGATCACGCGCGCGGGAAGGCCACGCTGCGGCGCGCGGAACCGGGGGCGCGCGTGGAGCTCGACGAGCTCGCGGCCGAGTACGAGCGGCGTTCGGGTGGGCTGGTCGAGCTGGAGGCCGCGCTCGCGCGGCTGCAAGAGCGCGACCCCGAGCTGGTGCAGCTCATCGAGCTGCGCTTCTTCGCCGGACGCTCCATGGACGAGATCGCCGAGGTCCTCGGGATCTCGCCGCGCTCGGCCGCGCGCCGCTGGGAGGTCGCGCGCGTGTTCCTGAAGGGCGAGCTGCGCGGATGACCGATCCGCGCTGGGAGAGGATCAAGAGCCTCATCGGTCGCGCGCTCGAGCTGGACGGGCCCGAGCGCCAGGCCTTCCTCGATCAGTCTTGCGGCGCGGACGCCGAGCTACGCTGCGAGATCCAGGAGTTCCTCGAGCGCGGCGACCTCTCGGGGGAATCCCAGTTCCTGGAGCCACCCGCGCTGAGCAAGTCGGGCATGGCGAAGCTCGTGCTCGGCGACTTCGAGCTCGTGCGCGAGCTCGGCCGGGGCGGCATGGGCGTGGTCTACCTCGCGCGCCAGAAAGGGCTCGAACGCGAGGTCGCGGTCAAGGTGCTGGTCGAGAGCCTGACCACGACGCCCACGGCCGTGGCGCGCTTCCACCGCGAGGCGCGCGCGGCGGCGCGCCTGCGCCATCCCGGGATCGTGCAGGTGATCGCGGATGGACAGAGCGACAGCACGCATTGGTTCGCGATGGAGTACGTGCCCGGGCACGACCTCGCGCGCGAGATCCAGTTGCAGCGGACGGGGCAACTCCTGGTCGGCCGCGGCGCTTTCCTGCCGTGTCTGGGGACGCCGAAGCACCTCGTCACCGTGGCGCGCGTGTGCGTGGACGTCGCCGACGGGCTGCACTTCGCGCACCTGAATGGTCTGGTGCACCGCGACATCAAGCCGCACAACATCCTGGTGCAACCCGACGGCCGGGTGCAGATCGCCGACTTCGGGCTGGTGCGCGACGAGCTGCTCGGGAGCCTGACGATGACGGGCGAGATCGCGGGCACGCTGCACTACATGAGCCCCGAGCAGGCGCGCATCAGGAAGACGCCGATCGACCACCGCACCGACGTGTACTCGCTGGGCGTCGTGCTGTACGAGCTCGCCACGCTCGAGCGCCCGTTCGAAGGCGCGACCTCGGCCGAGGTCCTGACCAAGATCCAGCGCGACGAGCCGCGCAGCATGCGCCGCATCAACCGGCGCGTCCCGCGCGACCTCGAGACGATCTGCGGCAAGGCGATGGCGAAGGACCCGCGCTCGCGCTACGCGGACGCAAAGGTCTTCGCGGACGACCTGCGGCGCTTCCTGGCGCACGAGGCGATCGTGGCGACGCCGCCCACGCTGCTCGACCGCGCGCGCTCCGGCCTGCGCCGCCATCGTCGCAGCGTCACGGCCGCGGTGATGCTGGCGCTGGGGCTCGGCTTCGGTTCGTGGTTCACCCTGCGTACCGTGCGCGCCGCCGGGCGCGCCGAGCTCTGGCTCGAAGCGCGCGGCGAGGACGGTGCGCCGCTCGCGGGTCGCGCGGCGTTGCAGCCGATCGACTTCGTCACCGGCCTCGCGGGTGAGAAGCTCGCGCTCGGCGAGCTGCCCCTGCGGGGCGTCGCGATCTCGCCGGGCTACCAACGCGTGGTGGTCGAGTTCGGCGATGGGCCGCGCGAGTACACGCGCATGGTCGAGGCGGGTGAGCCCCTCGTCCTCGCTCCACGCGTGCGGGCCGGGCCTCCTGGTGACGAGGGCATGGTCCGCATCGACGGTGGGACGCTGCGGCTACGGGACGGGATCCCGCTCGCGCTGCTCGACGGTCGCAACATCGAGGTCGGGTCCTTCCTGCTTGACGCGTGCGAGGTCTCGAACGCCGAGTACAGGGTCTTTCTGAGCGAGGCGAGGCATCCAGAGCCCGAACACTGGAGCGAAGTGCGTGAGGGGGAACACGACGAGCTGCCCGTGGTCGAAGTGAGCTGGCGCGACGCGCTCGCCTACGCTGAATGGGCCGGAAAGCGCCTGCCGAGCCTGGCCGAGTGGATGTGGGCTGCGCGAGGGCCCGAGGGGCGCTTGCTCCCGTGGCCTGACCCCGAGCCCGCTGTCTACCGCGGGAATTGCCAGCGCGAGCGCGTCCTGGTCGAGGCCATGGATGGCTTCGCGGCCTACCTCGCGAGCGCCACGAGCGTGCGCTCGCATCCCGAGGCGTGCACGGAGAGCGGCCTTTTCCATCTCTACGGCAACGTCTCGGAGTGGACCGAGAGCGTGCTGGGCGAGCGGACCCGAGACGGCTTCCGGTCCCAACCCGGCCGGCGCTTAGTCGCCGGCCCGGCCTGGGACGCAGCCAAGCGCGGCGGCCACCACGCGACTCTCGCCTGGTTCGCCCACGACGGCATCGAGCAAACCTACGCGAACCACCGGACGGGGTTCCGGTGCGCGAGGAGCATTCCTGGACACCCAAACAGAATCGAGGACCGCTAGTGAACAACAAGTACGTCATCGTTCGTGGTAGCGCGGGCATGAACGTCACGCCGGTTCCCGACGTGATCAAGGACTACTGCAAGGAGTTGCAGAAGGTCATGCCGAGCCTCGAGGTCTACATACCTGGTGAGCCCTCCATCAACCGCAGCTCTCTGCACTCGTCCGCCCGGGTGCGCGACATGCTGGTGCGTTTCAAGCACGAAGCCGGGTTGCTGACAGCAGCTGTCGGGGCCGAGCTCCAGTACCTGGAGGTGAACTGGCGGCCGATCGACTACTTGCACGAGATCAGCGAAGACGGGACGCAATGGGATCCTCCGACCTATGCCGGCATCGTTCTCGCGGTTGTCTACACCAGGCCGACCCCGCGCGTGACCCTCTACATGGGCATCCAGTTCAGCGAGGAGGCACCGACTTGAGCCAGCACTTGCGCCAGTGGCTCGTCCTCTTGAAGGCGGACGTCACCGTCTCCGGGCTCCAGCTCGAATTCGTTCCCGAGCGTTCCAGGGTCCTGCGCGTCGGTCTGCGGCACATGCCGTCCGCCGTGCGCTACCGCGCCCAGGTCGAAGGCCGCGTTGTCTCGATCCGGTTCCCGCCGGTCTCCGCCGGGCGTGGCTTGGTCGGCTTGCTGGACGTCGTGTACTCGGGTGACGCACCGCTGATCTCGGCGATCGAGTGGCGCGCGGATCCGGTCCGGCCGGAGCACCCCTTCAGCGTCATGCTCGAGGTCGAACACCTCCTCGATCTCGGACTGGTCCTTGCGCGCGGAGACGAGCACCAGGACGTCGCGCCCGTTCCATGGGAGATGGCGTCACTCATGCACGGGGACGAGATCGGTTTCGTCGCCGCCAGCGACGCGGTTGCCTCTACTTCCTCGGCCGCCGCCGGCAGCAACTACGCCGTCCGACGGGAAGCGCAGGCCATGGACGAGGCCGCACGCCGGTTCTTCTTCGCGCTCGACGATGCCACCTTGGGGCCGGATGTCGATGCGGGCAGGCGCGAACTGATCGAGAGCGTGACCGAAACGCTCGTCTGGCGAGTGCGCGAGCGCGCCAGCGTCGGTGACCGCTACGTCCCGAAGTGGGAGCCAAGCGATCGCCGAACCCGGCGCTTGATCGTCGTCTCGGCTTTCGTGCGCACGCTCATGGAGACCCACCTCGAGGAGCGAGTGCACCCCCGGATCGTCGAGTGGGCCTTCCTGCGCTTCGCGACCGAGTGCTTGTCTGCGACTCACCTGGATCCCGACTGGCACCGTCGACTCCTGTCGCATGGCGCGCCGGCGGGTGAGCTCTTCTTCAGCTTCGCCGAGTTGGCCCTGGCCTGCATCGAGCTGGACATCGACCGGTCGCATTGGGAGCGCCATCTCCCGATCCTCGTGCGCACGGCTCACGCCTATGCGGAGCACGCCGGGGTGCGCAACTCCCTCGGCCGCTACATCTACCTGTTCCGCGAGAATCGGCGCTTTCCGCTCAGGCGGCTGCAAGCGATCGACCGGAACTACCACCTCCCTTCGCGCGTTCCGAGCGCGCTCTTTTTGGAAGACCGCTTCACTTCTCTGCTCTCCAAGGCGCTCTCGGTGCCGCCGCAGGATCCCGTCCCCGAGAAGGCGCGGGACCTCGTCCACACCGCCAATTTCAGGCGGCAGAGGACGGCGCTCGTGCACGCGAAGCAGGCGCGCGAGTTCTTCGGCTCGATCGAGCTGTTCCAGAAGCCTCTGGTGCTCTGACGAGTCCCTGGGCGACGGCTCACGCACGCTCGAGCAAGGCCAGTGCGCGCTCCACGAACGAGCGCGGATCCACCCTTCCGTTTCCCGGCGCACCGCCGCAGCGCTCGAACGGCGCGCTGCTGAGGAATACCGGCCCGTCGCGTGGGTCGTCGGGCAGGCGCCCGTGGCTGCCCTTCACGAGCGTCGCATCCAGCGGGATCACGTCCATCAGATACCGCATCCCGAGCGCCTTCTGCGCCAGGCGCAGCGCCACGCGCAGCTTCGGGAAGCGCAACGCCGGGTCGAGGAACAGCTCGCACGGGTCGTAGCCGGGCTTGCGGTGGATGTCCACCGTGCGCGCGAAGTCGGGCGCGCGCGCGTCGTCGAGCCAGTAGGTGTAGGTGAACCAGGCGCCCTTGGCGGCCACGCACACGAGCTCGCCCGAGCGCGGGTGGTCGAGGCCGCTCGCGCGCTTGCCGGCCTCGTCGAGGACCTGCGCGACGCCCGCGAGCCCTTCGAGCAACATGCGCGTGCGCGCGAGGTCGCGCTCGTCCTGCACGTAGACGTGCGCCACCTGGTGGTCGCTGACGGCGAAGGCGCGGCTCGCGAAGGGATCGAGCACCTCGCCCGCCGGCGTGTCGCGCACGGCGAGCAAGCCGGCCTCGCGCAAGATTCGGTTGATCGGCACGGGTCGTTCGACGGATTCGAGACCGTACTCGCTGACCACCACCGTCTCGGCGCCGAGCCCGTCGGCTGCGTGCACGAGTTCGCCAACGAGTGCGTCGACCTCATTCAGCGCCGCCAGCGAGCGCGGATGCTCGGGCCCGAAGCGCTGGTGGTCGTAGTCGAGGTGGGGGAGGTAGACCAGCGTCAGCGTCGGGCGCTTGTTCGCCAGCGTCCACAACGCCGCGTCCGTCAGCCAGCGACTCGAGGCGAGCCCGGCCTTCGGGCCCCAGAAGTCGAAGAACGGGAACGGACCGAGCGCGCGCGCGAGCTCGTCCTCGAAGCCGAGCCCGCCCGTGCCCCTTCCGGGAGGGCTCGGCCGTGGCGTGCCGTACACGGCCGGGATCTTCCGTCCATCGGCCGGATAGAACGGGCGCGGCGTCAGCGACCAATCCACCGCGGCGCCGAGGTTCCACCACCAGAAGAGCTTGGCGCAGGTGAAGGCCGGGTCGCGCTCGCGCGCGCGCTCGTACAGCTTCTTCCCGGCCACGAGCTCGTTCGGCTGACGCCACAACAGCGCCTCGCCGAGCTCGCGGAAGTACCAGCCGTTCGCGACCGCACCGTGCTGCGCGGGCGAGAGTCCGGTCAGGAAGGTGGCCTGCGCGGTCAGCGTCACGGCCGGGAGCACCGCGTCCATCGGCGCGCTGGCGCCGCGCCGCGCCAGTGCCGCGAGCTCGGGCGTGCGCGCGCCGATCTGACGCGGCGTCAGGCCGACGACATCGAGCACGAGCACGGGCTTCACTCGAGCCGGATGCTAGCATCCGCGCGAATGAAGCCCGCGCCTCGTAGGCGCACCCAGGTCTGGTGGCCAGACATGTTCGCTCGGCGCTTGGGGCGTGACTCTGGCCTGGGAGGGGCATCTCCGCGTGCGAGGAGCCGAGGGCCTCCCGGTGCTCCCTATTGCCTCAAAGAGGCTTGTTTTCATGCGGTTTCGCGTCGCCACGGCCGGGTCGCGTTTCCACCAAGCCTGCCGGAGAGCGCGCTTTTTCCTTGCGCCGTCCGTTCAAGAGGACGACCTTTGTCAACGGAGGGCATGCATTCCGCAGGCCTCGGGAACCTAATCCAGGAGTTACCATGGTCTTTGCCACGTTCGTCTCCGTCCTTCTCTTCTTGTCTCTACCCAAACAGGCTGGAGGCCCTGAAGATCCCGCTCTCGATGCGAAGGTTGGCTTTCAGGCCATAGATCAACTCGAACAAGCCGTCTACTCGAAGAAGGGTATCGAGTACTACTTGGTGCATGGCGAATGGTCGATAACGACAACAGGTGCCGTCCAACGTCTGGTTCCTTCGGGAGCGGATGTGCATGTTCTCGAGTTGGGGATGCGCCTACAAGGGGGCGGCCATGAGGCACGACTCGTAGACGTTCCGCAGGCGGGAGAGGTATACATCTTCTCGTCGGCCTGGATCATCATCGACTTCGCTGGTCGCGATAGGGTTCAGCTTGAAGCGTCACCGCGTCATTCTCCACCCACGACTTGCGACGCTGTCTATGCAGGGGTTCAGGTGTCGTTTTCTGGAGGCTGCTGGGGAAAGATAGTGGCCAATCCAGAAACGGGCCTTTGGGTGAAGCCCTGCGACAAGAACAACAGCAAGCAATGCAAGGCGACGGTCACGTTCGACAATGGCGCCCCCACCAAGAATCCAGAGTTCGATTGTAGTGAAACGGGGGGAGGCATGACAGGTAACGCCAACACGGGCAGTGCGATCGTTACCGGCGCGATGGATGGAACCTGTTGAGGCGCATCGTACCTAGGGAGCCGTGGCTCCCTAGGTACACTAGCACTAGAGCCGTTCTCCAAGAGTGCGATTGGACACCACTTGAGCCGCAGAAATAGGGTGATTGGTCCGGTAATGGCCATCTCGATCGGAGCGGTCTTTTTGCTGATCCTTCTCAAGATGCCTTCGAATCCGAGGGTGCGGGATCCTCTCTCGGCCCATACGAGCGCCGAGTCTTTCCAAGGCCAGGTCCAGACGGCAGGTGAAGGCTCGCTCCACAGCACGAATCTCCCGTGGTCCAGCCGCTGCGTCTCGCCAGAAGCCAAGCTCGCGGAGGCCGACCTTCCTTTCAGGGACTTGAATGCCTCTTTCAACGCGTCGGCGACATCGAATGTCAGAGTTGCTGAATCCGGCGATCCGTTCGTCGTGGAATGGTTTGGCCAAGGAGAAACGCGCTGCCGCATGGAGGGAAGCTACAGGAACGGGAGGAAACACGGCCTGTGGAGAACCTTCAACGTCGCGGGCGAGCTATGGCAAGAGTTCTTCATGCGGGATGGTGTTCTGGAGGGTTGCATGACCACATGGGGGCCAGACTCTGATTCCAAGGCGATCAGGAATGTCTGCTACTACGCTCAAGGCAAGCTCAACGGCACGTCAGAGACATGGCATGTCAGCGGACAAAAGGCCTCCACGCAGGTCTTCCTAGAAGGGAAGTTGCATGGAGAGTCCTGGGCTTGGTCCTCCCACGGACACCTGCAATCGAGGACTCATTACCGGCGAGGTGTCCTATCGGGTGAGTGTTTTTTCTATCACGAGTCCGGCCATCTGGATCACTCGCGCTCCGGCGTGTACGAAGCCGGCTCGAGGAAAAGAGACTTGGGCTTCTAGTCTAGCAACCATTCCGCGGAGACGGCTGCAGCTTTCCGCGAGGGCGTACTTGGTGATCACGACGATCTCGGCGCCAAGCACGGCCGCGGCACGGGCGTTCGCGCCCACGAGTGCATCGACCTCGGCCCTCGATCCGGGCCGCGCTCCGGCGGGCCGCGGCGCGCCGTACACGGCCGGAATCTAGCGCCCGTGGGTCGGATGGAACGGGCGCGGCGTCAGCGACCAATCCACCGCGGCGCCGAGGTTCCACCACCAGAAGAGCAGTGGCGCGAGCTCGGGCGTGCGCGCGCCGATCTGGCGCGGCGTCAGGCCATCGACGTCGAGCACGAGCACGGGCTTCATTCGGGGCGGATGCTAGCATCCGAGAGATGAAGGCTCGCCGCGCCACGCGCACCGTGCGGATCCCCGGCGTCGCGCGCCTGCCCGAGGGCGAGGCGCGCAAGATCCTCGTGCCGGCCGAGCGCGCGGACGCACCGCCGCTCGAGCTCCTGCTCGCGCGCGTGGGTGGGAAGCTGTGCGCGCTCGACTCGCTCTGTCCGCACGAGGGTGGTCGTCTGGCCGAGGGGCCGCTGTGGGACGGGCGCTACGTCGCGTGTCCGCTGCACCTCTACCGCTTCGACCCGCGTACGGGCGCTGCGGTGGAGGTCGAGTGCGAGCGCGCCACGACGTACGCGCTGCGCGAGCGGGACGGCGTGGCGGAGGTCGAGCTGCCGCGCGACGAGCAGGAATAGCCGCGGGGT
>JABFRZ010000334.1 GCA_013140785.1 Planctomycetota bacterium
CCCCTGCGCGCCGCGCTCGACCGCGGCCAGCAAGCCCTCGGCGTAGGGATTCGTGCGCACCGGCCCGAGTACGCCGCCGAGCTCGACCAGCAGGCGGTGGACCTGGCGGAAGTGGCGCAGCTCCTCGGAAGCGTGCGCGCCGAGGCGCTCGACCAGCGCTGAATCCGCAGGCCGGCGCGCGAGCAGGCCCTGGGCCGCCGCGGCCGCGCCGAGCTCGCAATAGGCGTGATCGGAGAGCAGCGCGAGCGGCTGCTCGAGCGCGGCCTCGGCCCACGCGCGCGGCGTCGTCCAGCCGAGCTCGAAGGCGTATCTCATCTCGTTTCGCCCGCTGCCCCGCCCGTCTTGCCCTCGTTGCGCGTCGCGCCCGGCTGCCACAGCACGTCGCCGCGCCCGTCGTCGTTGGCCACACGCGCGAACACGAACAAGAGATCCGAGAGCCGGTTCAGGTACTTGAGCACCTCGGGATTGACCGCGCCGGGCTCACGCTCGATCAACTCGCTCACCAAACGTTCCGCGCGGCGCGCGATCGTACGCGCGAGGTGGAGGTACGCCGCCGCGGGCGTTCCGCCCGGCAGGACGAACGAGCGCAGCGGCGCAAGGCGCGAGTTCTCCTCGTCGATCCAGCGCTCGAGGCGCTCGACGTACGACGGCAGGATGCGCAGTTTCTCGCCCGCTGGCCCGGGCACGCACAGGTCCGAGCCCACGTCGAAGAGCTCGTTCTGGATGGCACGCAGCTTCGCCGCCAGCGCTGGCGCGAGCGCCTGCACGAGCGCGATCCCGAGGGCGCTGTTCGTCTCGTCCACCGTGCCGTAGGCCGCGACGCGCAGGTCGTGCTTCGTTCTCCGCGAGCCGTCGCCGAGCCCGGTCGTGCCGTCGTCGCCGGTGCGCGTGTAGATGCGGGAGAGGTGGACCATGGCTGGGTCATGATGCGGCCTTGGCGGCAACAGAGCCAACGCTCGTTTCTTTCAGGCTCCATTGCCCGGTTTCTTGCGCCCTTCGTAGACGCGGCGCAACAGGATCAGGTGCAGCTTGTCCTTGTCGCGCCCAGCTTGCTCCTTCATCTCGATCAGTCCCCGCAGGTCCATGACGCGCACCTGGACTCCTGTCGCCAGAGCAACGAGCGTCGTGCGCGGCAAGAGTTCCTCGTAGTCAAGGCCCGTGTGCGCGGTCCCCAGCAAGTCCAGCTTGCCGAGACGCGTGGTCAGCAAGTGATGCAGGGGTGAAGCGAGATCGTGCTCGGTCGGCACGAAGCGCTCGGGCAAGTGCTCGCGATAGCAGGCCTCCAGAGCGGCGAGGACTCGAACAAGCCTGCGCCGGCTCTCGGCGCCCCTGGAATGCACGATGTCGAGATCGAACGTCCCGATCGGAACGCCGTGAAGGACCGCGCCGACGCCACCGATGACGATGAACTCGACCTCGGCCCGAGCCAGCTCGGTCAGGAGCGCTTCGAAGTCCGAGCTTCCGGCCATGTCCCGTTGTGCTCCCAGATTCGTTCTGCCGCGTTGATGAAGGCCTGGAGCTGACGCAGGCGACCGCTGGGAGTCAGGGACATCATCCATCGAATCAGGGTCAGGTCCACGCCGTCCTCCGAGAACGCCGGCTCCTTCGGCTCGGGGGCTCCAGGTGGCCGGAAGATCCTGTCATCCGTGGGCATGGCCCTATCTTGACTCGACGTCGTCCAGAACGGAATCCGATTCCGCGCGGGCGCGCTCGTGGGCTCCGAGGAGCGGCGTGACGCGTGCGCGCAGGCTCGGCGGCAACTTCGCGTCGAGCGAAGAGCGGATCTCGTGCGCGCGGTAGCGCGCCGAGAAGTGCGTCAAGAGGATGGCCTCGTTCTGGAAGAGCTCGGCACGCGCGACGATCTCGTCCAGGTGCACGTGGCCCTTGGCGCGCGCCTCGGCCACGCTCACGCGCTGGTCCACGAAGGTGCACTCCAGCACCAAGACGCGCGCCGTGCGCACGACGGCTTCTTGCTCGAGCACCTCGATCAACGTGTCGCCCGTGAACACGAACTCGGGCGTCTCCAGCGTGTCAGCGAGCACGACGCCCGCGCGACGCAGCTCGGCCAGCTCGGGCCCCGAGCGGCCGTGGAACTCGGGCTTGAGCTTCTCCTTCTTGCTCCACAGGCCATAGCCCTGGCACGGCGCCGAGTGCGGCGAGCGGAAGGGCCGCGCCACGAGCCCGTTCTCGAGCCGGTGCTCCTCGCCCGGCCCGAGCGGGATCAGCGTGTGCGCCATGTCCGAGCGGTCGAGCGCGCGCCACACCTCGAACAGCCGCGCCAGATCCGCCGCGCAGTGGTGCGGCACGACGTAGCGCGGCGGCGGCTGCTTGCGCAGCGCGCGCGTGGCCGTGTGGTAGGCGATCCCGCCCAGGTGATCCATGTGCGCGTGCGTGAACAGCACCGTGCGGCAATCCACCACCGGCAGCGGGCAGCGCCCGATGTCGAAGGCCACGCGCCAGCGCGGCAGCCAGTGGCAGGTCTCGAGCCCGCCGACCGAGAGCGCGCGTAGCTCCAGGCCATTGAGCTCGATGCGTTCCATTGCGGCCGCGCATCGTACGGGGACGAGCGCGGCGCCAGGGTCGGCTTTCGTTGTCCGAGCCGCGTGGGTCGCACCTCTCGGCGCTCTCCGCGCTCTCCGCGTCCCCGCGCTGCGCTTTCGACTTCCGGTCGCGGATCAGGCGACGCGCTTGCCTCCGACCCACGTGCCGACCAGCACGCGCTCGCCGGCCCCGAACACGAGGCTCTCGAGCAGGGTCGCGGGCCTCCAACCCATGAGCTCGGGCGCGGCCAGGTCGAGCGCCACGAAGTCGGCCCAGGCGCCGACCTCGAGCGCGCCCACGCGCACGCCCAGCG
>JABFRZ010000259.1 GCA_013140785.1 Planctomycetota bacterium
CTGCAGGTGCTGCAGGCCCATCTCGTAGGCGAGCATCGCGCTCGAGGCGGGCGCTTCGAGCGCGCCCTCTGCACCCTTGGCGCCGCCCCTCTCGGTGGAACGCGGGGTCACGGGTGTCTTGGCAGGGTCGTCGCCGCCGCAGGCGGGCAGCAGGGCCACGAGGAATGCCAGGCTGGACGTGAGGGCGGCCGGCCGGAACGAGCAACGCACGGTCTTCATGGGCTCTTCAAGGGCATGGAGGGAGGACAACGGGCCAGAGTAGCGCGAACAGGATAGTCCCGGCGCGCGCCAGACCAAGCAAACGAGGCCGCTCCGGCAGGGTTATTTCCTGGGACGGGTGCGGAGCACTCGTTCCGCCTCAGCGCGAGCGTCGCCCGCGCGCGCCGTCGGGCGGGAGTTCGCGCTCGTAGGCCGGTAGCTCGAGCAGCGCGGGATCGAGGGCTTCCAGCGCCGAGCGGACACGCTGGGCCAGGTCGTCGCGGCCGCCCTCACCGAGGCGCGCGAGCAGCATCTTGGCCGTGTCCACGGCCGAGAGGTTCAACCCGTCCAGCGTCGCCGCGGCCGCGGGCTTCCTGGCGAAGGCGGCCAAGAGATCGAGCACGGCGCGCTCGTGATCGCCGTGCTCGAAGGCGAGGCGTGCACGCCCGGCCAGCGCCAATGCGACGTAGTGATCCGAGTTCGGTTGGCTGGCCGGATTCTCAGCGATGCTCGCCTCGTAGTGCGCGATGGCGCGCTCGTAGGCGCTCACGGCTTCGGAGGGATTGCCGGCGCGGCGATAGAACTCGGCCGTGACCAGCTGCGCGTAGCCGGCGAACCACTCCAGCCCCGGCGCACGCGGCGCGCGTCGCAAGCGCTCGGAGTAGACGGCTTCCAGGCCAGCGATTCCGCGCTCCTCCAGGGTCTGCATGCGCAGACGCTCGTGCAGGCTCCAGGACTCGGGGAAGCGCGCGAGGCCGGCCTCGAGCACCTGGGCCGCGCGCGCGCGCGCGCCGAGCGCCTTCAGGAAATCGTGGTGCGCGACGGCTTGGTGATCGACGCTGAGCGGGTGCTGCGCCAGCACGCTGTAGGCGGCGTTCACGTCGGCCAGCCACTCGCTCGGCCAGCTGGTCCCTGCCTTCACCGCAGCCAGGATCGCCTGCTGACGCGCGTCCGCGAACAAAGCGAGCACCGCCATCGCGTTCCAGCTCGTCTCGCCCGTGGGCAGCACCTCTACGGCCGCCGCGGCGCGCGCATGGGCCTCCTCCATCTCGCCGAGGTAGTAACTCGAGAGCGCGATCACGGCGTCCACGCGCCAGCCGATGGCGCCGAGGTCCTCGGCCGCGCGCGCCGCGCGGCGCGCATCCTCGAACTGGAGGCGCGCGTAGTCCGGCGCGGTGCGGTAGTCGGCCGCCAGGATGCGAGTCGTCTTGGGGTCGATCGCCAGCGCCAGGGCGGCCTCGGACAGGGCCAGCTGCAGCGCGGGATCGCCCGGCTGCGCGCGACTCGCGCGCGCGCCCTGCTCGACGCGCGCCTCGATCGTGCTCCACTCGCTGGGCGCTGGGTATTCGGCTCCGGCGAGCTTCTCCGACCAGCCGTCCACGTCCAGCGCGCGCGAGGGTCGCGCCAAACCCTGCTGCACGGCGGCCAGGGTGCGCGCACGCGGGAACTGCTCTCCGAGCCGCTCGAGCGCGGCCAGGAGCCGCTCGCGTTCGATCGTCTCCATGGGCACGCGCAGGACTTCGACGATCAGGTCGATGGCCTTCTCGGAGTCGGACTCGGCCAGCGCAACCCGCGCGAGCTTGGCGAGCTCGACATCCAGGCCGAACAACGCCAGGCGCAGGAGATCGACGTGGTCGAGCTCGCGCGCGACGAGCGCGGCCTCGAGCAAGCGTCGGCGCACCATGCGCTCGCCCAAGAGGTAGGCCTGCTCGACCGCGTTGCGGTCCTCGCGCTCGCGGCTGGCCACGCGCAGCTCGAGCGCCCGATCGCCGCGCACGACCGGCGGCACCGGCGGACGATTCGCCGCGCCGTCCTGGATGGCCTGGAAGACCGAATCCGTGTCGAAGGCGTAGAAGACGTCGTACAGCTCCGTCTGGCCTTGCTCGAGCTCGATCCCGATGTGGCGCGGCGCGATGCGGCGGCCGTCCATGAACTGCTCGAACAAGGTGGGCTCGATCGAGATGTGCTCGCCGCAGGTCACACTGCCGAAGCGCGGGCACAGGATGCGCCGGCCCTGCTCGTCGTAGTCGCGCGGCGCGTGCCGGTAGACCGAGGCGATCACGCACACGTAGGGCGCGTACAGCGCGGCCTTGTCGCTCTGGCGGTAGCGGATGCCGGCGTAGTGCTCGCTGGCGATCTCGCCGTCCATGTTCACGCACACGAGGATCGGCTTGTGGGTCTCCTTGGCGACCGCGAGCGCATCGTCCCAGGAGCGCTGGAAGTTCACGAGGCACGGCTTCATCCAGTCCTCGGCGCTGGGCGCGGGCCACATCGACTCGCGTGCGCCGACGTCGCGCGGCCCGGGCTGGGAACCACCCTGGCCGCGGGCGACCGCCGCCAGGGCCAGTACGAGGGCGAAGGTGTGGGCAGGGATCAGGTGGGCGCGGAGCATGGGATGCGTGGGCTGATGGAGCCCCCCAAGCTAGCGCGCACGCACGCGCCTGACGAGCTGGCGCAACCTCCTTCCGCTTGGTTGCGGCCGTTTCCCACGCGGCGCGTACGCCGCGCTCACGCGCGCGCCCCACGAGGAGGTCGAAGACGGCCCGGCTCGAGAGCACCCTTGCCTGGCGCGCGCGGGCCGCTGATCCTCTGGCCGCGTGCCGCGCCTCCTCCGCCTCCTCCGCCGCGCCCGTCCCGCGCTCCTGACGGCCGTGC
>JABFRZ010000159.1 GCA_013140785.1 Planctomycetota bacterium
GCCACGGCCGCGGCATGCGCCGCCGGATCCAGCGGCAGCGCGCGTGCGCGCAGCTCTTCGAGCAGACGCCGGTGACCCGGGTCGCCATCGGCGCCGGGCTCGAGCCCCGCGATCAGACGCTCGGCGCGCGCCAACCAGGCCTGCATGTCGGCCACGCGCGCCGGCACGGCGGGCCACAGGCCATCGGCCGCGCGCGTCAGGTCCTCGAGCTCCTGGGAGGCCGAGAGGCGCAGCACGTTCGAGCGCTCGCGGCGCGCGATCGCCTCTTGGCGCTGGGCCTCGGCCAGATTGTCCTGTGCTACGCGCTCGCTCGACTGCGCCTGGGCGCGCGCCTCTTCGGCCACGCGCCGGCCGCGCACCTGCACCCAAGCTGTCGCCGACAGGCCGAGCAGGGCCACGAATACCGCAGCGCTCCAGGCCGCGGCCAGCGCGCGGTTCCTCTGGACCCACTTCCTGAGCTCGACCCAGGCGCCGCGCTTGTGCGCCTTGACCACGCGGTTCTCGAGGTAGGCGCGCAGGTCCTCGCCCAGCGCGCCCATGTCGGCGTAGCGCTGCTCGGGCTCGCGCGCCATGGCCTTCTCGCAGATGGCCACGAGCTCGTCGGGCACGTCCTGGCGCAACGAACCCACCGGCCGAGGCGGACCTTCGAGCGCCCAGCGCAGCACCATGTGCTGGGAGACCTTCACGCCCGGCGTCACGAAGGGCATCTCGCCCGTCAGGAGGTGGTAGAGCATCGCCCCGAGCGAGTACACGTCGGAGCGCGGACCGAGCCGGTCGATCTGACCGCGCGCCTGCTCGGGCGCCATGTAGGCCGGCGTGCCGACCACGTCGCCGTCCATGGTGAAGAGCACCGAGTCGGCCGAGTGCGAGGCATCCGCTCGGCGCTCGCTCTCCACGAAGGAGAGGCTCGTTCCCTCGTTGCGCAAGCGCAGGTCGTGGCGATCGGGCTGACCGAGCACGCGCGCCAGGCCCCAATCCATCACATACACCTCGCCGAAGCGCCCGACCATCACGTTGGCGGGCTTGAGGTCGCGGTGGATCACGCCCTTCGAGTGCGCGTAGGCCATCGCCTCGCACACCTTGAGCAACACCCACAGGACGCGCGTCAGCGTCCACTCGTCCCCGCTCGCATTCGACCCGCCGCTCTGCACGAGCTCGAAGACCTCTTTCAGGTCGCGGCCCTTGACCAAGCGCATCGTGAAGAAGACCCCGCCACGCTGGTCGAGGCCGAGCTCGTGCACAGGCACGATGCCCGGGTGATCGAGCTGGCCGGTCACCTGCGCCTCCTCGAGGAAGCGCCCGAGAACCTTGGGCGGGATCTCGTCCCCGGCGGCCTGGCCGGCTGCGCCCAGCACGACCTTCATGGCGAGCTCGCGGCGCAGGTCCTCGTCCCACACGCGCAGGATCAGCCCCATGCCTCCGCGCGCCAGCTCGCCGCGCTGCGCGTAGCGCGTGTGCTTCGCGCCATGCGCCTGCAGGCGCTCGAGGATGAAGGCGGTGGAGTCCACGCCCTCGGGCAGGTTGCCCACGGAGGCAGGGTGCGCGCGCGGATCGGGGGGCTGGCTCATCTCGGCGCGCCAGGATGCATCCGGGCCCCGGTGGAATGCGTCCAATATTCAGGCGAAAAAAGCGCGCCCCACTACAATCCCTGGACGCGGTCCTGCCCACGTCCCCGCCCACCTCCATGCTGCTCCCGATCCTCCTCGGCCTCGCGAGCCTCGCCTCGGAACCGGTCGCCCCCGCCGCGGTCTCCTCGGCCGTCGTCGCAGGCTCGGCCACGAACCCAGGCTCGGCCGCCAACGCAGGCTCGGCCGTCGCCATCGGCGAGATCCGCATGGCCGAGCGCGTCTGGGGTACGGGCAGCCTGCCCACGCTGACCTTCACCTTGGCGACCGGACGCGCCCGAGCCGACAAGGTCGCGGCCTTCCTGTACACCTCGGAGCTGCCTGGGGCCTTCCTCACCTCCACCTTCGCGCCGCAGTTCGTGGGCGTCTTCTACCCGCCCGCTTCGGTGCAGGTGGTCGTGCACCGCCCGCCCGAGCGCAGCATGATCGTGGAGGGCTCGCGCGAGCGCTTCGTGCAGGGCGCGCTGTTCGACATGCGCACGGGCGCGTTGGTGGACGTCACCAACGAGGACTACGTGGACATCGTGTACGCGAGTCCGCCCACGCTCTACACGCTCGACTTCGAGACCGAGGACGATTTCACGACGCCGCTCGTGAACGGCCAGGACCTCTCGACGCCGCCCGAGTTCGGCGCGCTGGTGAGCCTGTCCGCGCGCCAGCCAGGCGGCGGCGCCCAGCACAGGGGACCGGCCATCTTCGATTCCGATCCGGCCGGTCCGAACGCGGGCAGCTCGGATCCCGACCTCCTGGTCGGGCTCGGCAACGCCGTGATCCTGCAGGAGAACGCGGGTCAGATCATCCCGGGGATCTTCACCCTTCCGGACGACGCCGCCAACGGCGGCACGCTGGTGTTCGACTTCAGCGGCTTCACTTTCATCGAGAAGGTCGAGCCGCGCTCGATCGATCTGATCGACGTGGACACGTTCGGCACCGGCGTGAAGGTGACCCTGTTCGACGTGCTCGGGCGCGAGCGGATCTACTCCGTCCCCCCGCGCTGGACCGAGGACATCGCCGTCAACGGGCCGCCGGGCTACCGCACCTTGGATCTCACCTCGCTGCTCCCGCAGCCGGGCTATCAATCGATCGCCGTGGTCAAGAGCCCGCCGGACTACCTGCCGGGCGAGGTCGTGCGCATGGAGATCGCGCTGGGCGGCTCGGGCGCGCTCGACAACCTCGTGTTCGCGCGCGAAAACGACCCGAACACGCCGCTGAGCGGCGGCC
>JABFRZ010000309.1 GCA_013140785.1 Planctomycetota bacterium
ATCAGGCGCGCGCTCGCGCTCGCGCCGCGCCTGATCGTGCTCGACGAGGCCGTCAGCGCGCTCGACGTCTCGATCCGCGCGCAGATCTTGAACCTCTTGCTCGACCTGCAGCGCGAGCTCGGCCTCGCGTATCTCTTCATCACCCACGACCTCGCGCTCGCGCGTGTGATGGCCGCGCGCGTCGCGGTGATGGAGCAGGGCCGCATTGTCGAGTGCGGCGCCACCGAAGATGTCCTCGTGCATCCAGAGCACCCGGCCACGCGGCGCTTGCTCGCCTGCGTGCTGTCCGGCGACCCGCGCCGACGGCGGACGCCCGCTCTCGCGCCTGGACAGCGCCCCGCGAGAGCATGAGAATCGCGCGGCCCGTGATGCGCGCCAACCTTGCCGTCTGTCTCGTGCTGCTCGGCTGTGGCCGTGGCGCGGAGACGGAGCCCGAGACCGGGCCCGAGACGACGGGGCCCGCAACGGAGACCGTGACGGAGACCGTGACGGAGACCGAGCAGGGCCTCGCTCCATTCGACGGGAAGTCGCTGGCAGGCTGGGAGGGTGACACGCGCTTCTGGAGCGTCGAGGACGGCGAGTTGGTCGGGCGTTCGAGCGCGGAGGAGCCGCTCGAGCGCTCGACGTACCTCGTGTGGACCGGGGCGGAGCTGCGCGATTTCGAGCTGACGCTGAGCTATCGCCTGGTGCGCGGCAACTCGGGCGTGCAGTTCCGGAGCCGCGTGGTAGGGCAGCACAGCGTCGCGGGCTACCAGGCCGACCTGGCCGACGAGCAGGGCCTGAGCGGCTCGCTCTACGAGCAGTTCGGACGCGGCTCGCTGGCCGCGCGCGGCGAACGCACGCAGGTGGCCGCCACGGGCAAGGACACGCGCGCGCGTTTCGCCGAGGAGGCCGAGCTCGCGCGCGCGGTGCGGGTCGGCGAGTGGAACGAGCTCCGCATCCGCGCCGTGGGCGAGCGCTGCGAGCTGTGGATCAACGGCGTGCGCACGTGCGAGCTGCTCGACCAGAGCCCGAAGCTCGCGAGCCGATCGGGCTGCCTCGCGCTGCAGCTGCACTCGGGTCCGCCGATGGAGGTGCGCTTCCGTGACCTCCGGCTGGTGCACCTCGGTGGCGAGCACGACGCGCGCGAGCGCTTCGATCCCTGCTGGATCTGGAGCCATGCGCGTCCGGGCGCGGACGAGGAGGCCTGGTTCCAACGCAGGCTCGAGCTTGCGGAGGCGCCGCGCAAGGCGACGCTCTACGCCGTGGCCGATGACGGCTTCGAGGCCTACTTCAACGGCGTGCTCGTGGCCGCGGGCGAGGGTACCGAGCGCACGCAGCAGGTGGACGTGAGCGCGCGCGTGCGGCCGGGCACGAACGTGCTTGCGCTGTGGGCGCGCAACATCGACGGGCCGGGGGCACTGCTCGCCTCGCTGCGCCTCGAGGGCGATGGCTGGCAGCGCCTGATCGCGACCGATCCGAGCTGGCGCGCGGCGCGTCGCGAGCCGCGCGACTGGCTGAGTTCGGCGGACGATCCGGCGTGGCAGGTCCCGCACAGCTTCGGTCCGATCGGGACGGAGCCCTGGCCGCAGCCTTCCAACCAAGTGAAGCATGCGCGGCTCACGGCGCTCGAGGGCGAGCAGGTCACGGTGCCGGAGGGCTTCGTGGCCGAGCTCGTGTACTCGGTGCCGCGCGCGCGCCAAGGCTCGTGGGTGGCGCTGACCTTCGACCCCGCGGGGCGCGCGTACGCGGCGGATCAGCACGGGTTCCTGTACCGCGTCGAGCTGAGTTCCGGCGGGCTCGTCGAGCGTGTCGAGCGCGTGCCGGTGGAGCTCGGCGAGGCGCAGGGCCTGTGCTGGGCCTTCGACGCGCTGTACGTGGTGGTGAACCGCTCGCAGCGTTTCGAGAGTGGGCTCTACCGCGTGACGGATTCGGACGCCGACGATCGGCTCGATCGCGTCGAGCTCCTGCGCCCCTTGCAGGGCAGCGACGAGCACGGACCGCACGCGGTGGTGGCGTCCTACCCAGACGAGGCGCTCTACGTCATCGGCGGCTACGAGGTCGCGCCACCGGCCGAGGCGCTGGCCGCGTGGGGGGCGTCGTTCCTGCCGGTCGGGCGCCTGCCGCTGGCTTCGCAGCGCGTCGAGCTCACGGAGTTCGAGCTCGCGCAGCAGGGCGCGACGGGCTGGGTGGCGCGTACCGATCGCGACGGGAAGGAGTGGGAGCTCGTGGCCGTCGGGCTGCGCAACGCATACGACCTCGCGTTCGACCGCCTCGGCCAGTTGTACGCGTTCGACTCGGACATGGAGTGGGACCTCGGGCTGCCCTGGTACGTGCCCACGCGGATCGTGCAGGTCGTCGAGCGCGGCGACTACGGCTTCCGGCTCGGCTCGGCGCGCTGGCCGACGTGGCTCCCGGATTCGATACCCGCCGTAGTGGACGTGGGGCGCAGCTCGCCGACGGGGATGCTGAGCGGCATGGACCTCGCGTTCCCCGACCCCTATCGAGGCGCGATCTTCTGCGGCGACTGGCTCAAGGGGCGCATCCTCGCGTTCTTCCCCGCGTCCAACGGCGAGGGCAGTCCGCGCGTGGAGGAGTTCGCGAGCGGCAAGCCGTTGCCCGTCACGGACCTCGCCCAGGGGCCGAACGGAATGCTGTACTTCACGACGGGCGGCCGGCACGCACAGTCGGGGCTGTACCGGATCCGGTCGCTCGGGAAGCCCGGCGCAGCGAAGAGGGCGAGCCTCGTGCCGCTCTCGTCGGGCTACGACGAGCTGCGCGAGGCGTCGCTCGCGACCCTCCGACGCGGGCTCGGCGGTGGTGGGATCCTTGCCGCCGCGAGGGCCGCGCCCGAGGGGCGCCCGACC
>JABFRZ010000377.1 GCA_013140785.1 Planctomycetota bacterium
GAGGAGCCCGTCAACGGAGCCGCGCCGGCCGGCGCGCCGCTGGCGGCAGAGGCGCCGGGGCGCGCGCAGCCGTTCGCGGGCGAGCGCCGAGCCGAAGGTGGTGCGCGCGAACGGGGTGCTGCTGAGCGTGAAGGCGGTGACGCGCGCGAGACCAGCCGGAGCGAGGCGGGTCGTGAGTCTGGGCGCGGCGAGCTCGAGCGCGGGGGTCTCGACCCCGCCCGCGCCGAGGAGGTGCGCAAGCGCTTCGAGAACATGAGCGAAGAGGAGCGGACCAAGGCCATGGAGGCCTTCCGCGGCGGACGCCGCGGCGGAACCGAGGGCGGCGCGGGCGGATGAGCTCGGTCTCTCCCGGCACGCGGCCGCCCGTGGCCGAGCTCGAGCGCGTGACGCGCACCTACCGCATGGGCACGAACGAAGTGCATGCGCTGGACGAGCTCTCGTTTTCTTTCGGGCGCGGCGAGTACTGGGCCGTGATGGGCAGCTCGGGCTCGGGCAAATCCACCCTGCTCAACCTGCTGGGCTGCCTCGACCGGCCGAGCTCGGGCTCCTATCGCATCGACGGCGTGGACGTGAGCACGCTCGACGACGACCAGCTCTCCGAGCTTCGCAGCCAGAGGCTCGGCTTCGTGTTCCAGTCGTACAACCTGATCGCGCAGCTCAACGTGCTGGAGAACATCCTGGTGCCGCTCTTCTACCAGGACGAGCCGCCGCTCGAAGCCGAGGAGCGCGCGCGCGGGCTGGCCGAGCGCGTAGGCCTCGGGAATCGTCTGGAGCACCGTCCGCCCGAGCTCTCGGGCGGCCAGCAGCAGCGCGTGGCCATCGCGCGTGCGCTCGTCAACCAGCCTGCGCTGATCCTGGCCGACGAGGCCACTGGCAACCTGGACAGCCACACGGCGCTCGAGATCCTGGCGTTGTTCGACGAGCTGCACGCCGAGGGCAAGACGATCCTGATGGTCACGCACGAGCCCGACGTGGCCGCGCGCGCACAGCACGTCCTGCGCTTGAAGGACGGGCGCGTCGAGACCGTGGTGCGTGATCAGAACCCGGCCCCGGCCGCAGCTGCGGCCTCCAGCCGATGAAGGGGCCCTCGCTGCTGCGCACGGTGCGCCTGGGCGTCTCCAGCCTGCTACTGCACAAGCTGCGCAGCCTGCTGACGATGCTCGGCGTGCTGTTCGGCGTGTTCGCCGTGATCGCCATGCTGGCCATCGGCGAGGGCGGGCGCGTGGAGGCGATCGAGCGCATCCGGGGGCTGGGGACTCAGAACGTGCTGGCGCGCAGCGTCAAGCCGCGCGAGGACTTCGCCACCGGCCAGCAAGCCGTGCGCGTCATCAACTACGGCCTGACGGAGGAGGACCTGGCCCGCATCGAGCAGACTTTTCCTTGCGTCCAGCGCGTGGTGCCCGTGCGCGAGATCTACGAGGAGGTGCGGTGCGGGGAGCGCGCGATGAACCCTCGCGTGGTGGCCACGCTCCCGAACTACCTGGATGTCACCGGCCGCAAGATCGCCGAGGGCCGTTTCCTGGCGGACGAGGACGAGCGCCGCGTGGCCAACGTCTGCGTGCTCGACTACGACGTGGCCAGGCACCTCTTTCCGTTCGCGTCCCCGCTGGGCAAGGAGGTGAAGATCGGGGGCGACTACTACACCGTGGTGGGAACCGTCCTCACGCGCCTGCGGCAGAAGGACGATCCGGCGCCGGCCGGCCAGGGGACGGCCGAGGTCTTCATCCCCCTGGAGACCGGCCGGAAGTGGTACGGGAGCATGCAGGTCAAGCTGCGCGCCGGCAGCCGCGAGATGGAAGAGGTCGAGCTGCACGAGCTGATCGTGGAGGTCGCGGAGCTGGACAACGTGATGTTCGTTGCCGACGCGGTGCGCGAGATGCTCGAGCGCAACCACCCGCAGACGGACTTCGAGGTGCGGGTACCCCTCGAGATGATGCGCGAGGTCGAGGCCCAGGGGCGCCTGTGGAGCTTCGTGCTGGGTGCCATCGCCGTCATCAGCCTGGTGGTTGGTGGCATCGGGATCACCAACGTGATGCTGGCCACGGTGACCGAGCGCACGCGCGAGATCGGCATCCGTCGGGCACTGGGAGCCAAGCGCAAGCACATCGTGACACAGTTCCTGGTCGAGACGGTGACCCTGTGCATCGGTGGGGGCCTCGTCGGCGTCGCGGCCGGATTGCTCTCGCCCTGGATCCTCGAGCTCGTGCTGGAGAAGCGTGCGATCGTGACTCCCGGGTCGTCCTTCCTGGCCTTCGGGATCTCGGTCGTGATCGGGATCTTCGCGGGCATGTACCCCGCCTGGAGCGCCGCGCGCATGGACCCGGTCGAGGCCCTGCGACACGAGTAGTGGGGCCCAGGCCTCGCGGCTCCGTCATCCCTCCGCCTCAGAGCCTGAGCAAGAATCGGAACGAGCGCGCGCGGATCGCGCGCCAGACGATCCCTCGAGCCCGAGCAGAATGCCGCGAGCGGCATTTCTGCTCAGCCTCTCAGTCCGCGCCCTCGAACTCGAGCGCGACCCGCTCGGGCAGGTGCAGCTCGAGGCCGTCCAGCTCGCGCTTCACTTCGCGCTCGAAGCGCTCGAGCTCGGCCTCGGAGATCGGCAGCCGGAACTCGTAGACCGAGAACTCGCCCCCCTCGGGGCTGCCGCGGTGGTGAATGGTCAGTCCGTCGCCCAGCTCGGAGAGGTCCACGTCCACGAGGTCGTGCAACAGCTCGACCAGCTCACTGCCCGCGCCGCCACGCACAGTGAAACGCGCCGACACCGCGTCCTCCGCCGCCCGCGCGCCCTCCGCGGCGGGTGCGGGCACGCGGCTGAGCTCGATGCGCCGGATCGGATTCCAGTCCGAGAAGCTGCCGGCGCCGATCGCCGCCACGGTCGCGCACAGTCCCGCCAGGCCCAGGGAGCCCAAGAGGAACAGCGCCAGCATGGCCGCGCAGCCGCCCACGAATCCGCGCGCGTGGCCGCGGCCGTCGGGAGTGGCCACCTTGGTCACGGCCAGGGCGAGGAGGCCGAGGCAAGCCAGAAAGGCCGCCAGGACGAGGAAGCAGAGGACGGGGAATGGACTCACGGGGAAGAGGGCCACGGGGACGGCTTGGGATTCGAGGGCGCGCAATTGCGCGGCGCGCTTGTGCCAGCGCGCCCTGCGCCGGCAGCAGGAGGGCCGCGAGCTACGCGAGTTCGCCGGACGCATTTCTTCCGCCGCACGGCCATCGCTACCGTGTCGGGCCTCGCTCACGACGCCTCGCTCACGACAAGGACCCCGTCTAGTTCCCGATGATCACCCTAGAGAGCTACGTCCTCGGCCGTTGGCAAGCCGGCAGCGGTCCGACCCAGATCCTGCGCGATCCGACCAGCGAGGAGCCGATCGCCGAGGTCCACCCGCAGGGGCCCGACCTCGGCCAGGTGCTGGCCTATGGGCGCGAGACCGGCGGACCGGCGCTGCGCGCGCTCGGCTTCCCGCGCCGCGCCGCGCTCCTGCTCGCGCTCTCGAAGGCCATCCACGCGCACCGCGACGAGCTGCTCGAGCTCTCGATCCAGAACGCCGGCAGCACCCGCGGCGACGCCAAGTTCGACGTGGACGGCGCGACCGGAACCCTGGCGGCCTACGCGCAGTTCGGCAAGGAACTCGGCGAGCGCGCCTATCACCTCGACGGAGCCCCGACCCAGCTCGGCCGCACGCCGCGCTTTTCAGGCCAGCACCTCTTCGTGCCCAGGCCGGGCATCGCCGTGCACGTCAACGCCTTCAATTTTCCGGCCTGGAACCAGTGCGAGAAGATGGCCTGCGCGCTGCTCGCGGGCATGCCGGTGCTGGAGAAGCCGGGCACGCCCACGGCGCTCGTCGCCTGGCGCATCGCGCGCATCATCGTGGAGTCGAGCCTCCTGCCCGAAGGCGCCTTCCAGTTCCTGTGCGGCGGCGGGCGCGAGCTGGCCGAGCACCTCGGGCCCCAGGACGTGCTGGCCTTCACCGGTTCCTCGACGACCGGCGCGAAGCTGCGTGGCCACCCCGTGGTCGTGCGCAACAACGTGCGCGTGAACATCGAGGCCGACTCGCTCAACGCGGCCGTGCTCGCGCCCGACGTGACGCGCGACTCGGAGACCTACGACCAGTTCCTGGCCAACGTCGAGCTCGACATCGTCCAGAAGACCGGCCAGAAGTGCACCGCCGTGCGGCGCGTGCTGGTGCCGGCCGAGCGCGTGCGCGAGGTGGCCGACGATCTCGTCGCGCGCCTGACCAAGGTGCAGGTCGGCGATCCGCGCAGCGGCGAGACGCGCATGGGGCCGCTGGTGAGCGCGCAGCAGCTGGCCGACGTGCGCGCGGGCATCGCGGCGCTCTCGCAGGTGGCCGAGGTCCTGTGCGGCGGCGCGGGCGCGGTGCACGCCAAGGGCTACTTCGTGGCACCGACCCTGCTCCTGGCGAAGTCGTCCGAGTCGCAGGTGTTCCACGAGCTCGAGGTCTTCGGCCCGGTGGCGACGCTGCTCCCGTACTCGGGCAAGGCCGCGGATGCGATCGCGCTCGTGAATCGCGGGGGTGGCGGCTTGGTGGCGAGTCTCTACTCCAACGACAAGGCCTGGAGCGACGAGGTCGTGCTGGGGATCGCGCCCTGGCACGGACGCATCTGGATCGGCTCCGACCGCACGGCCGGCCAGGCGCTCGCGCCGGGCATCGTCTTGCCGGCGAGCCTACACGGCGGTCCCGGCCGCGCCGGCGGCGGCGCCGAACTGGGCGGGCTGCGCGGCCTCGAGCCGTACTTCCAGCGCTTGGCCGTGCAGGGTTTTCAGGGTTATCTGGAGAAGCTGGGCGTCTGACCGCGCGGCTTGCGCCGGAGGAATCCGGGTTGCGCGGCGACGGGCCGCCCTTTTGGAGCCCGGAATCCGCGCGCCCGTTTAGGATCGAGCTGCATCACCGCCGACGCGCCTCCCCTCGCGTCGCTCGGCTCGCTCCCTCCTCCTTTCGAGCCCCATGCCCATCACCGGTTCAGCCGTTCTGGCTTCGTTTCTCTGTCTCCAGGCGTCGGAAAGAGAGACGCTCCCCAGCCCTTCGCCGCGCGAGCTCCCGAGCGAGTGGTTCAGCGCGCGCCCCGTCCACCGCGCCCGCTTCGACGCTGCGAGCGACGCGCGTCTGGCGGCCCTGCGCGCGGCCGGAGCGGTGCGCTGGGAGCTCGACTACGGGGGCTTCGTCCTGGCCGGGATCGACTTGACCGTCGGCGGCGGGGTTGCGAGCCTGCGCGCGAGCGCCATCGAGTGGCACGACGAGCAAGATCTCATCGCGCTCAACGGCCACGTCCTCGACAGCGCGCGCCCGCTCGAAACATTGGCGGCCCTGGACAGGGGCGAGGTCCTGGGCGACCCGCTCGACGCGAACCTCGATCCCGACGCGGGGCTCTATCTCGTGCAGTTCCGCGGGCCGCTGCGCGACGAGTGGCGCGCCGAGCTCGCGCCCGCCGGCGTCGAGTTCGTCCAGTACCTGCCCATGAATGCCTACGTCGTCCGCGTCGAGGCGCGCGACGTGGGCCTGTTCCAGTCGCTGGCCGGCCAGCGTCCCGAGCTGCAGTACCTGGGCGTGTACGAGCCGGCCTTTCGCATGACCGCGCGCATCCGCGAGTTGGCGGCGAGCAGCGCCGCTGTGCCCACGCTCGTGACCGTGCAGCTCGTGGACGGGCCGCACGCCCGCGCGGCACAAGTCGATCTCGAGAACCTGACGCGAACGCTGCTCTCGAGCACGCGCGTCGGGCCCTACTGGAACGTGCGCTGCGAGCTCGACCCGGTCTACTTCCGCTGGCTCGCCGCTCACCCGGCGGTGTTCGCGATCGAAGAGCGCGGGACGATCCAGCGCAATTCCGCTGCCGCTTTACCCATGGCCGTCGCCGACGAGCGCCAAGGCCAGATCGTGGCCGGCAACTTCGCGGGGGCCACGCCCAGCGGCCCCGACTACCTCGCGTGGCTGGCTGCGAAGGGCTTCAATTCCTCGCAATTCACGGGCTTCTCGGTCAACGTTGCCGACGACGCCACCGCGCTCACCGGTCACCCCGACCTCGCCACGGGGCGCGTGGCCTTCACCCAGAACCCGACCGGCCAGTCGGGCGCCCAGGGCGGACACGGGTTCCTCAACGCGCACATCGTGGCCGGCCTGAACTCTGGCACGGGCTCGGCCAACGAGGACACGGGTGGCTACAACTACGGTCTGGGGATCGCACCCTGGGCGCGCGTGGGCACGACGGCCATCTTCGGCGGAGGCACGTTCGATCCGCCGGCCTACGAGAGCGCCGCCTACAACCTGGGCGCGCGCATCAGCAGCAACTCCTGGCTCTTCGTCGATGGCAGCAGCAACCCCATCCCCGATTACGACTCGAACGCCCAGGAGTTCGACGTCATTGTGCGCGATGCGCGCTCGGGCACGGCCGGCAACCAGGAATACAGCGTGGTCTTCGCGGCCGGCAACGACGGTCCGGGGGGCAACACCGTTTCCACGCCGGGCACGGCCAAGAACATCATCACCGTGGGCGCCTCGGAGAACGAGCGCCAGACCGGGACGGACGGCTGCGGGATCGCCAACTCCGGCGCCGATGATTTGCGCGACCTGATCAGCTTCTCGAGTCGCGGGCCGGTGAACAGCGCAGGCGGTGACGGCCGGATCAAGCCCGAGATCACCGCGCCCGGCACGCACGTCGAGGCCGGCGTGCCCCAGTCGAACTACAACGGCACGTCGGTCTGCAATCAGTACTGGCCGAGCGGCCAGACGCTGTACGGCTGGTCGAGCGGCACGAGCCACGCCACTCCGGCCGTGGCCGGCGGCTGCGCGCTCGTGCGCCAGTGGTTCCTGAATCAGGCCTTCGCGGCGCCGAGCCCGGCCATGCTCAAGGCCGTGCTGGTGGCGAGCGCCGACTACATGACCGGCGTGAACGCGAACGACAGCTTGCCGAGCAACGGCCAGGGCTTTGGTCGCATGTTTCTCGAGCGCGCCTTCGACGGCGTCGCGCGCCAGCTCTTTGACCAAACCACGCTCTTCGCTTCCACGGGCCAGAGCTTCAACACCAGCGGCACGGTCTCCGACCTGACCAAGCCCCTGCGCGTCACGCTGGTCTGGACCGATGCGCCCGGGCCCACGACGGGCGCGCCGTGGGTCAACAACCTCGACCTAGTCGTGGTCGTGAACGGCACGACCTACCGCGGCAACGTCTTCTCGGGCGCCACTTCGACCACGGGCGGCAGCGCCGACATCCGCAACAACACCGAGTCGGTCTTCTTGCCAGCCGGGACCTCGGGTGCGGTCAGCGTGACGGTCAACGCGACCGCCATCGGCGGCGACGGCTTGCCAGGCAACGGCGACTCGACCGACCAGGACTTCGCGCTGATGGTCTACAACGTGACCAACGTGGCCCCGCCGGTGGCGGAGTTCGTCGGCAGTCCGTTGAGCGGCGTGGCGCCGCTGTCGGTGAGCTTCACCAACCAGAGCACGGGCTCGATCACGACGCACGCGTGGACCTTCGGTGACGGTGGGACGTCGAGCGCGGCCGCGCCGAGCCACGCTTACGCGCTGCCGGGGACCTACACGGTGGCGCTGACCGAGACCGGGCCGGGCGGCGCGAACACGCGTACGCGCACGAACTACGTCACGGTGAGCGAAGCGCCGCCGGTGGCGGAGTTCGTGGGCAGTCCGTTGAGCGGCGTGGCGCCGCTGTCGGTGAGCTTCACGAACCAGAGCACGGGCTCGATCACGACGCACGCGTGGACCTTCGGTGACGGTGGCACGTCGAGCGCGGCCTCGCCGAGCAGGAGCTACACGCTGCCGGGGACCTACACCGTGGCGCTGACCGAGACCGGCCCGGGCGGCGCGAACACGCGTACGCGCACGAACTACATCACGGTGAACGAAGCGCCGCCGGTGGCGGAGTTCGTCGGCAGTCCGTTGAGCGGCGTGGCGCCGCTGTCGGTGAGCTTCACCAACCAGAGCACGGGCTCGGTCACGACGCACGCATGGACCTTCGGTGACGGCGGGACGTCGAGCGCGGCCTCGCCGAGCAGGAGCTACACGCTGCCGGGGACGTACACGGTGGCCCTGACCGAGACCGGGCCGGGCGGCGCCGACACGCGCACGCGCATCGACTACGTGGTCGTCGGCGCGCCGGCGCCGGTCGCGCAATTCTTCGGCACGCCGCGACGCGGCCGCCTGCTCCCCCTCACGGTAAGCTTCTTCGACCTCTCGAGCGGGCCGGTCACGAGCTGGAGCTGGGACTTCGGCGACGGCGCGGCCTCCACCGATCCGAGCCCCACGCACGTCTACCTCGCCTCCGGCCAGTACACGGTCACGCTCACGGTGAGTGGTCCCGGCGGCGCCGACCAGGAGGTCAAGACGCGCTACGTGCGCGCGCGCGGTCCGCGACAAGACCAGTGAGCGGGAGGCTGGGAGCTTCCGCCGCGAGAGCGCGACGAGAGCGCGAGAAGTGGAAGGGGCCCCTGGGAATGAAGAAGCGGACCCGCATCACCCCTGCGCGGGCCCGCCTCCGTCGGTCAGTGCGATCTCTCAGCAGAGAGACATGCTTCAGCCCTGACCCGCCGGGGTCGTTGGCGTCTTCGGGGGGCTTGCCCCCGCCTGCCACTCGGCCCCATGCTCCTTCCACCAGCGCTGCCAGGCGACCGTCGTCTCGCCCGGATTCGCGCCGGTCAGCTTGGCCAGAGCGCGCCGAACCGCCGCGCGCTCGTTGGCGACCACATACTCGGTGGAGCCGATCACGGCCACGTCCAGCACCGAGCCCTCGATCAAGATGTTGATGATCGGATCGGCGACGGCCGCGCCACTGGCCACCTCGACGTCGAAGTCCTGCACGTAGGAGCGCTGGCGGCCGTTGTAGATGTGCACGTGTGGCGCGTAGTTGCCGCTGCCGCCCGCCTGCAGCGCGACGAGGTGGTTGTAGAGCGGCTCGACCGCTTCGCGGTAGCTCATCGCGCCCAAGGCCTCGATCGCGTTCGCACGCACCTCGGCGTGCTTCGAG
>JABFRZ010000304.1 GCA_013140785.1 Planctomycetota bacterium
TGGCGGAGCGGAGCGGGTGACGCAGCCTGGACGCCGGCCGCGGCCGCGGCGTGACCGGCGTCGGGAGAAAAGAGGACGCGCGGCCCGATGAGAGGAGCGGCCCTCGAGCGAGCCGGCCGGACCTGGCCACGCTGCGGCGCGCGTGACCAGGTCGGCGCGCGGCGCTCAGTCGCAGTCACCCTGCAAGGCGGCGGAGAAGATGGCGATGTCCACGAGGTTGACGAGACCGTCGCCGTTGAGGTCGGCCTGGGCCCCGCCGCTGTTGTAGGCAACCGAAAAGGGCCCGACGTCCGCCATGCTCACGTACCCATCGCCGCTCAGGTCGGCAGGACAGGGTCCGGGCAGCACCACTCGGAACGCCTGCTTCACGCCCGCCGGATTCACGCCCCAGCCGGCGATGCAGCGCCCGTCCCCGGAGATGTCCTCCGCGAACAGGAGATGCCAGCCGGGCAGCGTCACGCCGTGGTCCTGCGCGAGCACCTGCTGCAGCTCGCGCACGCCGTCGTCGGCGTCCCACACGAACGCGGCCGTGCTCGAGCTCTTCAGGGCCGTGCCCACGATGCGCTGGCCGAGGCCTGACACCGCGCTCGCGACCAACGGCAGCAGCGCCCCGGTCGGATCCGTGAGCGCGCTCGTCTGCCCGTCGCGCCATTGCGCGGCCACGGGGAAGCTGCCGTCGATGCCGTAGCCCACCGAGATCGAGCCGTCGGTCGAGGTGCGCAGCGCGACCGAGGACTCGAACGGCGAAGTGGCATCGTCGAGCAGGCTCGCGCTCCCGGTGCCGAGCCCCCAGCGCACCGCGTGCGCGACACCGCCGATCCTGCGCTCGCCGACGGCGAGGTTGCCGAAGGCCGAGATCGCGTGGGCCACGCCCGGTAGCGTGTCGAGGTAGGTGACCGAGGTGCCGGAGGGAAAGCTGAGGGCCCACTGGAGCGGGTACGGGATGCTCCCGACCAGGCCGTAGCCGACGGAGAGGAAGTTCGCGGACGAGAGGTCCTCGATCCGGCCTCCCGTGACGCCCCCGGGAAGGGGCTGATCGAAGGCCGCGCCCGCGGAGTTCCAGGCGCACGGCAGGAACGGACGCCTCACGCCGACCGTGGTGCCGCCGGTCTGCGGGATCGATACGCCCCCCGCTTCGCTGAAGTCGATGCCGCCCGCAGCGTGCGGCAGCACCGTGGTCACGCCCGTCGTCGCGCTCCAGCGATAGGCGCGCTGGTCGCCGGAGAAGGTCAGTTGACCGACCACGTAGCTGCCGTCGGGCGAGATCGCCTTCGCAGTGGCCGAGGTGGCGCCCGCCGGCATGGGGATCGCGTGGAAGTCGGCGACCTGCTGAGCGGACATGGACGATGCCGGCGTCAGCGCGAGGGGCGCGAGGAAGAAGGGAATGCGTGAGAGGTGCATGGCGGATCCCGGAGACATGAGGAAGAGGAAGTGGTGGAGCGTCGTCCGCGCGGGGCGAACGCCCGTGCCGGCGCGTGTGCCGAGCACTCGATGGACGCCGGCCATTCCCGCCGCGTGACCGCCGAACCGCGCGCGCGAGACGTGCGCGAGCGAAAGAGCGAGAACGGCCCAGCGCTTCGCGTAGCGCGACGCGGCCGCGAGCGAGATCGATCCGGCTCTCGCGCTCGCGGGACCGCGCATCGGCGGCCGCCGCGCCGCCCCGGTCGAGGCCTCGTGGACCCGGCTCAGCGCCGGGGGTACTCGGGTCGAAGCTCGAGGCAGAACCGGTGGAGTCCTACCCAGCCGCGCTCCTCGTTCGCCTTGCAGTTGCTGTGAAGATAGCGCAGAGCACCGCCCTCGGGGACGGGGCCGAGGAAGAGGGCCCCTCCGCCATAGATGGCCTCGGTGCTGCTGGCGACCACGCTGCCGTCGCGTGCGAGGGTGAAGACCCTCGAGTCTCCCTCGGCACCGACAGCGACCTCGCCGCGGCCGTCGCCGTTCACATCGCCGATCCAATCGATCCGGGCGCCGAACTTGCGCTTCACGAGCGAGCCTGTGGAGAACTGATCGGGGGCGATGCGTTGCTCCCACCGCACGGTTCCGTCGCGCCTCAGGAAGAGGATCCACACGACACCCAGGTCAGGGCGCTCCCCGTCCGCGAACGGGGCGCCGACGGCGAGGTCGGGCACGCCGTCGCCGTCCACGTCGCCCAGCGCGCACATGCCGTGGCCGAGATGGCCCTCGTCCTCCAGAAGCCCGGCGAAGCCGCCCTCGGTCGCGCTGATCTCGCGCGCCGCGCGCACCGAAGCGTCCGCACGCAGGAACAGGATCCAGACCGAGCCCCGGCCCGAACCGCCGTCGTCCGAGCCGTGGGCGCCGACGGCCAGATCGCCGATGCCGTCTCCGTCCACGTCTCCGAGAGCGGCGGTCTGCGCGCCGAAGCCATCGCCGTCCAGTATCCCGGCGAGGCGCGGCTCAGTTCCCGCCGAGAGCTCGCGCGCATGCTTCACCCGGCCCGAGCGGTCGAGGAAGAGGACCCACACGCCTCCGTCCTTCGTGATGCCTGCGCGTGAGTCGAACCATGGAGCACCCACGGCGAGCTCCCCCGCACCATCTCCGTCGAGGTCGCTCAGGGACGTCAGCGCGTAGCCGAACAGCTCGCGGCCGTTCTGGAGCGGCTCCGGGCCGAGCCCCGCCGGACGGACGATCCTGTTGCGCGCGACGAGCCGGTCCTCGGCATCGACGGTCAGGATCCACACCGCGCCCTCACCCGCACTCATCTTGCCCGCGGCGGGCGCGCCGACGGCGATCTCCGGGTTCCTGTCGCCGTCGAGGTCGCCGAGACGCGTAGGCGAGGCCCCGAACCGGTCGCCCGGCTGCAGCTCGAGCGCGATCG